>DNUI01000092.1:2811-5706 GCA_003508565.1 Syntrophaceae bacterium | reverse complement strand
TTCCCAGCTTGATAAGAAAGAACTTTTGGAAATTGATTTGGAAAAACTGTCTCTTACTGATATAATCAACGAAATAATGGATCAATTATCCGTAACAAAAAGCTCGACTTTTGAAGATTTGCTACAAGGGAAAAGAGATCGCCGGCGCATCATCTATACTTTTTTGGCTATACTGGAATTAATTAAGTTGAGAATGATTAAAGCTTATCAAACTTCAATTTTTGGAGTTATCCGGATTTTCCCGGCCGTGGAGTCATAAATGGAAAAAATCAAAGCAATAATTGAATCTCTGATTTTCGCTTCCGATACGCCGTTGGCGCCTGAAAAAATTCGTGTTGTTTTTCCGGAAGTGGAAAAAAAGGAAATTAAAGAAATCATTGATCAGCTTATATCGGAATATAATGAACGGAAAGGGGGCATCTTTTTGCAGGAAGTTGCCGGTGGTTTTCAGTTCCGTACCAATCCTGAACTTGGTCAGTGGATTAAAAAGTTAAAAAGCACAAAGCCTCATTCCTTATCTCCGCAGGCGATGGAAACGCTGGCAATCGTCGCTTATAAACAGCCCATTGTTAAATCCGAAATAGAAAGCATTCGTGGAGTAGATGTGGGCGGTCCGCTCAAGAGCCTTTTGGATAAAAAGCTTGTGCGCATTGTCGGACGCAAGGACGTGCCCGGCAAGCCCATTATCTACGGAACGACCAGAAGATTTCTGGAAGTGTTCAATCTGAAAGACCTCCTTGATTTGCCGAATTTGCGGGAATTAAAAGAACTCAATCAGCAGCAGGAAATTGAAGATCGGGGAATCGAAGGTCAGGAAATCACAGAGCAGGAAATTGTGGAAGAGGAAATTGTCAATCAGGAATTCGTAGGGCAGGAAATAACAGAACAGAAAATCGCTGAAATAGAAATCGAAGAGAGTTCTGATCTATGAAAGAGCGTCTGCAAAAAGTCATCGCGACCGCGGGCTTTGCTTCGCGGCGACACGCGGAAACACTGATAACCGAAGGACGCGTCAGTGTTAATAATGTCGTAGTGACGAAGCTGGGGGAGAAGGCTGACGCCGCAAAGGATGTTATCCGTATTGACGGCAAAATTATTTCCACGGAAAAAACAAAATATTATATAGCTTTGAACAAACCGGCCGGCGTTGTCACCACTCTTCATGATCCGCAAAACCGGCCGACAGTTGTTGATTTGCTAAGTGATGTGCCGGAAAGAGTTTATCCGGTGGGAAGACTGGATTATGAATCCAGAGGCTTGTTGCTTTTAACTAATGACGGTGATTTCGCCCAAACAATACAGCATCCCCGTTTTCAGAAACCAAAAGTATACCGGGTAAAAATTCAAGGACATCTGTCCAAGGAACAATTAAAACAACTGGGCAAGGGCATCAAATTGGAAGATGGTGTTTTCAAGCCGGAAAATATTAAAATGGAAAAGTTCAATGATAAAAGCTGCTGGCTTAGGCTTACATTAAGAGAGGGAAGAAATAGAATTATCAGGAGAGGATTTGAATCTATCGGTTACAGGGTAGCAGGTCTTATGCGTGAATCAATAGGTGATCTCCAACTGGGCGGCTTGAAAGAGGGCGCGTGGAGGCATTTAACAAAAAAAGAAATAAACCAGCTACTGGATAATGCATCAAACGAAAATAGTCAAAAATTTCTTGACATTCGCCAAAAAATAAATAATAAAGTCTAACATAGAGAAAATAGAAATATATTATTCATCTAGCGATTCATGGTTGTAAACAGTATTTAAGGAGGGGCTATGAATAAATCCGGTCTTATTGAAACTTTAAGCAGTAAGTTAAACTTAACGGAAAAAAAAGCAATTGATGTTGTTAATCTTATCTTCAAGGGCTTTACCGATGAGTTAAAGAAAAACGGTCGTATTGAAATCAGAGGCTTCGGCAGTTTTGTGGTAAAGAAATACGGATCGTATATGGGAAGAAATCCTAAAACAGGTACTAAAATCCAGGTTGAGCCGAAGAAATTGCCCTTCTTTAAAGTAGGAAAAGAACTCAAGGTTAGAGTTGATAAAAAGAAATAACAATCCCCCCCTGTTTNNTTTTTATATTATTAACTGTCTCATAATAGAATAAACATTATGCGGCGTATTTTGTTTCCTCATTGTTGTAATAAGATCGAACCCTATCCGGTGTTTTTGGATTAATCGAAGATGGGTTACGCCTTGAAGGATCGCAGGATGGTTCTTGATCAGGATGCCCAAACCTTGAAACTCCCGAATGTGATGAATATCCCCGTTACAGGCGTAAGTCTGGAACACGGAAAGGTGTAGAGCGTCTACAGACTAAGACAGAGACAGGAGGTAGGAGCGAAGATTTTTCTTGGCGTTGGTGAGACCTAACTTCTGGCGGATGTTGTTGCGGTGGAATTCGACGCCCCGCTCGGAGACATTCATCAGAGAGGATATTTCCTTGGATGTTTTTCCTTCCTTCACCAGGCCGGCGACCTGGATCTCCGTCGGGGTGAGGCTCTGGTATCGGTCGGAGAGGTGGTGAAGAAAAGGTGAAACGATGGTCTGGAGATTGGATTCCAGGATATCTGCATAGATACGCTGCCGGTCGTTGAGGCGGCAGCCCCGAAGACGTTCCAGGCAGGGGAGCAGGAGTCCCCGGACATTGGCCAGGACCGTCTTCTCCAACTCGTTTTTGTCCTTCTCCCGCTGTTCAAGCAAAACCTTCAACGCCGTGTTAGTTTCTTCCAGTTGCAGAGCTTTGAGCTGGAGTTCCCGCTCCTTTTGCCGGAGGTTCCTTTCAATTCCTCTGCGCTCCTCAATTTCCCGGTGGAGTTTTTCATTGGCGCAGGTCAGCTCAACAGTACGGACGGCCACCCGCTGCTCCAGTTCATCCAGTGTCTGCCGGAGAGCCTC
>DNUI01000092.1:0-2732 GCA_003508565.1 Syntrophaceae bacterium | reverse complement strand
CGCCTTGCGCAAAGACATCCCTTAGAATCCGCTCTATATCCTGTTCGGACTGGGCGAAGGTAAAAACGGTGCGCCCGATGGCATCCGAAGCGTCATCGCCGCCCCAGAGACGGAGAAAGGCTTCGTTCACATAGGTGATGCGCCCCGTCAGATCGCCGAAAGCGATGGCATTGATGGAAGAGGCAATGGCCTGTTCCTTGAGGCGCAGTTCTTCCAGGGCATTGCGCGTCTGTGTGATATCGATAAAAGAGCACAGGGTACACAGAGGCTCGCCGTCCTCGCCGCGAACCAGGCTGGCCGATAGATGGACCACAATCATCGAGCCGTCCTTCCTGCGCCCGGCCACCTCGCCAACCCAGTTGCCCACGTCCAGGACTTCGGCGAAGATGCGGGCCGCCTCTTCCTGGGAATCGGCAAAGGCCAAAACGGACCAGCCGAGAATCTCCTCCAGGGCATAGCCGCCGATCATGTGCAGGGCGGCTTGATTCCCGTAAGTCACGCGCCCTTCCAGATCAGCGAAAGCAATGCCGTTAACCGCGGAAGCGATAGCCGAGCTCTTGATGCGCAGCTCATCGAGGAGACGGGTGTGTTTGAAATAATCGATCGCCGTCGTCATGGGCATTCCTGGCGATGCATTTTTAAGTTGTTGTTCTTCAGATTCATTTGCATACTCCGTTTTTAAAAATAGAAGATTTGAGCGAAGGAGAAGATGTAAGCCGTAATTTTGTTTTCATATTCCAGACCCGCAAAGGGGCTGTAGATGATGTCCGTAAAATTCGTGGAGTTGAAGTTCTTGCTTTGATTGAAGCGGACCTTGGAGTCGGACGTCATGTAGGTGAATGAAAGATCAAGCCTGTCGGGCTTGAGCAGCTGTCCCAGGAAGCCGAAAACCCCCTTGAATTTCCGGTCGGGGTGCTTTTGTTCGATGCCGATGCCTGCGGAATAGAACACCATGTCCCCCATGGGAAGCGGACCGTAATAGCTGTCCGAAACGGAGGTTGGCCGGAACTCGTATCCCAGGCGCAGAGTGACAGGGTCTAAAAGTCGAAGCTCCAGGCCGTAGTGAAAATCCCAGACGTCCTTGAAGTGGTTTTCCAATCTCAGCGTCCTTGATCCGCCGGTATAGCCCAAGAGTCTGGCGAGGCGCAGGAGTTCAATGTCCCGGTCAAAGACGATTTCTATGGACTTCCAGGCCGACCACTGGGTCCAGCCGGCATCCACGAGGAATTTGATGCGGCGGTGGGGCTGGAGCTTGATGCCAAATTGGGCGCGGGCGGGGAAAACGAGATTGATCGACATGTTTCCGTTCAGCTCGGGCGGACAGGAGATCGGCAGGCCGAGCATGGAGGCGACAATGATGGTCAGCGGCGACGAACCTAACCAGTTGACGGTGTTCTGCATGCGTTGGCTGTAATCAAGCGTGTACTTCCCCTTCAGGTCGGCATCGGTTTCGCTCTGATAGGCGCCGCCGAAGGACACCCAGCTGAAGGGCTCCCAAAGCAAGCCGATGTTGTAGGAGGTGTTCATGTTATCTTCGGCGAATACTTTCAGGTTACCTATTGACTCATAGGGGGTGAGGCCGCCGCCGAACCAGGGTGCCGGAAGTGTCAGTTCCGAGAGTATCGGTATCTCCAGGCCTCTGGTGGCTTCCCCGAGGGCGCCCGTCAGGGCCACCATTTCGTTCGGGGCGCGCATCTGCTGCTCAATTGCAAAGTAGGACACTCCCAGGCCGAAGGACGCGCCGATGGAGAGGCTTTTTGTCACCCGGTAGGAAATGCCGGGCCCAAGCGTCAGGCGCACAATGGACTCCCTCTGGCCGAGGAAGCGAAGGGGGTCGTCGTTATCCGGGTGTTCCATGCCGACCCCGAAGGGCACATAGAGGGCAAAGCCGAAGGCGAAGGGCGAATCCTTGTCGTGATAGGCGAATCCCAGGTTTGGCACTGCTATACCCATGCGGGGGTGGCCCAGGAAGGGTAGTTCCATCGATGGTATGGTGGAACTGTCATGGCCCGCCTCGGGATCGATGCCGTTATTGAACCAGCCGCCGAAGGGCGCCCACGGCTTGCCCGTGGAGGGGTCCACCCCCTGGGTGAAATGCCCCTTGACATTGAGGACGGGAACGTAGAAAAGACCCATTTGGAATGTCGTCCCACTGACGCGATCCAGCCCGGCGGGGTTGTAATGGACGGAGAAGGGCCCCTCGGGGTCTGCGGTGACGGCGTTGCCCAGCGAGGCTGCCCGCGTCTCGATGGTCAGCTGCTCAATAAGGCCCGCGGCCCCGTCGCGGGGAAGGCACAGGAGGATCCAAAGGAGAATGATAAACCCGTATCGTTTTCGTTTCATAAGTTCGTCCGATCATCAGCGTCTTTCTCAAAAAGTGAAAGGCAGACGGAATAATAAGAAAAAGTCCGGATCATCCTTCGTCAATCCGATACCCAAGGAGAAAGACGGCGTCGTTTTCGGCGAAATGCGCCAGCCCATCCCTATGACGAGGGTTCCTGTGCTGTAGGCCGGTATTGTCATATCCGCAGTGTTCGTGAAAGAATAGTCCGTACTCATACTGTATCCGTACTGGAACTGAATATTCATCGATAGAGCGTAGGAGATGGCGTAGGCCAAGCCGATGGCGGCACTGAAACTCATGCCCGGATTAACCTCATTCAGTATGGCGCCGTTTATGTTTTGGCTGAGGCCTCTGCCTGTGAAACGGTAGGTGCCGCTGATGGCGCCGA
>DNUI01000130.1 GCA_003508565.1 Syntrophaceae bacterium | reverse complement strand
CATTAACTATGCCATGGTTATGAAATGATGGTTCATGCCGGGGCAAAGAAAGCAATCTGTCCTGATTCCAAATAGATAGAGAAGAATGATAGGGATGTAATGATTGGTTAAGACAAACTGAAATTTTCACTACGTCAATGCATTGACAATTACATGTCAATATTTTAATGATCCGCGCCCTGCGCTATAATTATGTAAGGTGAATGAATTCTGCACTTGATAAATTTCAGAGAAAAATGCAGATTACATCGAGCATTGCATAAATTAAACCTTTGCGCAACGTACGTTTTGTCATTTCGACCCCTTCGCACTCTGTCATTCCGAGCAGAGCGAGGAATCTTATCATTCAGGGCCGCGGCTTACCCTCGCAATGGCATGATGTGTAGTCTTGCGAAGGTTTTACATCAAGGCGGCGCGCATACCGCTGAAAGGGTGACACAATGAAACCTGAACGTACACTACAGAAACTGAACACCGGTGTCCCTGTCACTATTGTGGCACTTGGCGATTCCTTAACGGAAGGATGGATGGTTGCGAAGGGATATATCGACTACCTGGAGGAAATGCTGCGTACAAAATTCCCCCGGAACAAATTGAAGCTCATAAACAGGGGCATACCGGGGGATACGGCACAGTCCGGCCTATACCGGATGGAATGGGATGTTCTTCATCACAAACCCGATTGCGTCTTCATCCAATACGCGTTAAATGACGCATTTTCAGGATATACAGAACAACAGTTCAAAGGAAACATCAAAGGCATAATCGATAATGTCAGAGACAATGGTGATCCCGATATTGTGCTCATAACCTCAGTATATATCGGCGACAATGAGGACAACCGCCATGCGGAGGGATTTTATCGCCAACTGGAGGCATTGGGAGAAGAGTACCGTATCCCCGTCGTGCGGACCCATGAGTACTGGAAAAAGAAGATCAGGGAAGGGGCGGTATTCGGGACTCTGGTGCAGTATGACGGTGTGCACCCCACGGAAGAAGGCTACAGACTCATGGCGGAAGCGGTGATGGGTATTTTTGAGTAGATGAAAAGTTAATATCCTCCGCACTATGTCGTCGTCACAACCGAAAACACAACCGTTGCGCATCTCGACTTTCAACCCGGAAAGACATATTACCTCCGTGAAGGAGTAACTATGGGATTATGGCGCGCACGCACAACCGGATTTTCCCCATTGAATCCGCAGGAAGCAATGGGAGCCATGAAGAATGGCACCTATTGGGAATATGACCCGAAAAAAGGCTGCGAAGACATGGATCCCAAATTATACCGGCAGGCAATCGCGGATTACCACGCGGAGGTAAAACAGAATCCGGCAGGATTCATCACCTTTCCCCTCCTCCCATACTTTTAATGGGAGCTTCTATACTACCGGGTGGTCCAGCTTTCATGAAAAAAACCGGGTTATTTTATACTGAAAATTTTCATCTGGAAGGCAAACGAGGGGCTTTACTGGTATTCAAAATGATCCGGCAATAAATTCAGAATATTTTAAGATTGTGTATGAAGACTTAAAAATATTTTCTTAAAAGTACCGGTTTTTTGAAATGTTTTCCTTAAAACTGCTATTATTAAATATTTCCTCCAAAGTAATAACGATATTGTTTTCTTTTTGAAAAATAACCTAAAAAAGCGAATACATCATATTCAAGGCTACAAATACTCTTATAAGGCCTCCAGATGTCAATAGATAAATGTATCCATCAACGAAATTATTTCTTCCGTTCTTTCAAATAACGAACCATCCGACTATTGGCAGCAATTCTGACTTTGTTTCAACATAGGCATCGGGAGAATGATCCCGCACCATACACTTATAGAGGTTCAACTACCTATTCAATCTGCCCAGGGAAAAATATAGAGTCCGCTGGCATCAGGCAGCTGCAAGGCGAAATCATGACCTTGCGACCTGGAAAATATACCGTACCCTCATGCCGTCCTAATCAAATAACGGGGTATGGGGATCATCCCCAGTAAGTAACAGGTTCGGTTGAGGAGCAGAACCTTTCCAACGAGCCAAAGAGCACGTTATGGAACATTGTAGGAGCAGAACGGACCTCCAATCAAATCGGAGGGATACTGGGTGTATTCGTCATATCATCGAATATGCGTTCATGGACGCAAGGGTCTTCCTCGATGCGGATACATGCTCGTACCCATAGTTGTTCCATTATTTGCACAGGCTGATCCGTTCCCTCCATGATTATAGGTTTAAGAATTTATTTTGGTCGAAAGCCTCCTTGTTCTTGAGCATGAAGTAAACAGCCCGTCCCAATTTATGGGCAAGGATAGACAGGGCTTTTGATTTGCCGTGTTTCTTGGTAAGCCTGTCTAAATATTTTTTTGCCGGTTCATTGCCATTAAGAAAGAAGACGGCTGCCTCAGAGAAGGCCCACTTGAGGTGAGCGTTTCCTATTTTACTGCCACCGGAGCCGCATTTTTTCCCATTGGATTCTTTCGCGCATTTTACGAGGCGGCTGTATGAGACAAAGTCCTGCACACTGGCAAAGCGGCGGATATTTTCTATTTCGTACAGTATGATCAGGGCGAGGATTTTTCCAACCCCGTGGATAGTCTGGAGTAAGGCATAAGAAACCGGGTCGTGGTTATTGGCCAGTG
>DNUI01000261.1 GCA_003508565.1 Syntrophaceae bacterium | reverse complement strand
GCCCGGGCGGGAACATCACCGCTAAACCGGCGCACGAGTTCGGTGAATGTTGCCCCCCGTCCTGACATGGACAACACGGCAGGCTCTCCTTCTGCGTCGATAAAATCAGCCTCCCGCCGCCACGCGGCGATTACACGGGCGGCACGGTTGTATCGTTCAGTACTCGCCTGGTCGTCAGGCTGTGGAAGCCCTCGAACTCGGGTGACTTCCTTGCGTGAAAGGCCGGTGAGGATCGAAACCCGGGAAGTCGATTGTTTCCGGCGATCAATGCCGAATTCTTGCATGGCGACATCAACGTAGACCCATTTGGCAAGATCGGCAAAGGTGCCGTAAGACACTCCTTGCCGCAACAGCATTCGTACGAGGGGTACGAGTATTCTCATTACCGCAGCTGATAGTGCCTGATTGATAACAGTGCTCATATTTGGGAATATATTCCCAATATAATAAAATGTCAACATAAATACATTGAAGCGAATATCTATACAATACAGGAGGTTAAATTATTTATGAAAGATGTGATAGAGAAGATATAAAGACAAAAATATTTACCCTTGAAAAAATACATTCTTTTTCTTATCTTCATTGACATAAACATTCTAATCGTATATGATACATTGATTACTTGGGAAGAAGTAAGCGCAGGGAAGCATTCAATGTGTATACGTTAATAAAAAATCTGATGTTATTTGAGGTATATAATGGGAAGTGTTGTAAAGAAGAGAAAAAAGAAGATAAGTAAACATAAATACAGGAAGCGGTTGAAGTCTAACCGTCATAAAAATAAATAAGGAAACTGTAACGATGTACTGTCGAGACCCCATAATAAAAAGGAGGTCAGGCGGACTATTTCACTCCCACATAATGTATCAGGGAGGATAATGGTTTTTTCTTGACATAGTACATGTATCATAAGGTTAGCTGGTTTCAGGCTGACCTTTTTTTTGTATCGTAAAATCAAGGTGGATATTCATTTCAGGCATTTGTTCCATATTGCATAATAAGGTTTTGAAAAGTTATTTGGAAAGGCATGATGTTAAAATTTAAGAAATCCATTCTTAATAAGTTCATTATGGGGCTACAATTTTATTTGAGAAGGGAAACTATTGGCAGCACCTGTTCGACAAAAGGTACACGGCGAAACACGGACACCTGATCCCGAGTGCAGGGTCAATGTTACCGGGGGGGAGCGATGAAAATCCTGAAGGATTTTTTTGTAAAGAAAGAAGTAAAAAAGGAGCCGGAAAACGTCATGGAGATTGCCAATGCCATCGGTCCACTCATAGACAGGGTGGTATGGGATATCTTTGTGGCGCACAGAGAGGACCTGTTAGCCGAACCGATAACCTATATTGTTCCTGCCGTGTGGGGTGCCAGGAAAGACGGTGAGCTTACTCCGATTCAAAGGGTGATTAATGAACACGTGTCCCCCGCTATTGGGGAGATTCGCAGATCGTTTAAGATGAAGTATCTGGATAGTTCACAGGAATTTGCCCTCAATTACCTGATTCGGGGGATCATCATATCGAAGATAACGTATATGATTGAGGCATTCCGGAACAGGTTGAATGAGAGGAGTATGGATGAGCAAAGCCTGAAAGAGGCACTCTTGCGTCTTAAACCATATGGGAGCGCATAAACTTTAATTCAGCTGCAAAACGGATACGGAGATTTAAGGTTCAATTTCAGATCAACCAAAATTGTGGAATGTTGGTGCTATAACCTGACTCCAAAAGCGAGGGATTTTTTATCCAGGCTCAGGTGCATGTTCGCATGGATGAGCTCGCGATGGCGCTCGATGAAAGGATGATACTCCAAAAGGCATTCAGTGAGTATAATGCGAATTTGATGCAGAAGCGGATATATCCCGCGTTTATCAGTAACGATATCCGCGATCATTATGGAGATACTTTTTTCGGCTTCGCTGATGGGAAGGGTAACAGGGGAGAGGTGAGTGCCGGGGACCAAGTCGCCTCTTGTTCCTTCGCGCTGATAGATGGTCATTTGCCGTGCCCACCGCAGAAAAAGGGCAGGGTTGACTTTGAAGGC
Source organism: Syntrophaceae bacterium (assembly GCA_003508565.1). Lineage (GTDB taxonomy): Bacteria > Desulfobacterota > Syntrophia > Syntrophales > UBA2185 > UBA2185. Next base: position 1,188 of record DNUI01000261.1, on the reverse strand, counting down.
GGGACACCAGAAATACAATGGAGTTTCTTCAAAGGTGTGGGTAACGGCCTTCGGCAGGTTTCCCAAGCGGATAAGGTCCGCGTAAGAATCAAGTGTAATACCCGCTATCTGGGCCTTCATTCTCCAGAATGGCAGATAGTGTGACGCAGTATCTCCGCTTGTTATCGCCGTAAAAGTAACCCGTTCAAATTTATTCCCCCGATATTTCCAGGCAGAGCTGCAATTCTTGCATATCATGACCAGGGCGTCTTTTTCTCCCTGGAGATCCCACCCGCACTCGGGGCACAGAGTGGCGATAAATTCAATTTTCCAGTTCTGTGGCGTCCGTGAGGCGAGAAGTCTGTCCAAATCGCCTGTTTTTAATGAACATACAGGGCGCCTGAGAACGGAGTCGTAGAGGGTATTGTTCTCTCTATATGCGGGGGTATAGATTACACTAAACATTTCCCCTATAAAGGCGTTAAGGAAACTGGGGGGAGGCGGCGTGGATGATCCTGATAGTGTGGATGCCTGTGCGGAAACATATGAGACGAGACTTTCAGGGATTACGGCAGTCCCCGGCGGTGGCGCGTGTGGATCAAGAAAAATTCCCTCTGTGTGCGGAGAAACGAATTTCAGTGCAAATACCTGGGGTCTGAAACCTAAGGAATAGGGGATGCCCCTCAGTGGTGTTGCTGCCATGCTGGTATCTATGAAACGATTCGATACGCCGCTCTCCTCTACGGAATAGGAGAGTCCTTTCATGCGCCGGTACGGTATATAGATCGTGTCCGGGGAAGGCCCGGCAGGCGGTGGTATGTAATACCGAAAGCAATCACCGGGAACAAGATAGAGCTTTGTCCGGCAGTATGGACATAGCAGTATACGATCTGCCTCGTTAAGAGTCACAGGCGCCCCACACTGGGGGCAGTTATGTTCAATACGCCAGTTAGATTCTTTCACCGCACTGATTACAGAATATGGATTTTGGCAGATTTTCCATGCCGCATTTTGCGCATTTCAGGGATTGAGGTTTCTGTTCCACAGGATGGCCGCACTGAACACAGAACTTGGCACTTGAAGGCAGATTCTTGCCGCACTGTGAACATTGTTGGAAGACAACGATCTGGTGACCGCAATAAGGGCAGAATTTGGCCTCCTTGGGAACAATTTGTCGGCAATCAGGACAGGTAAACGTCTCCGGCGTCG
>DNUI01000228.1 GCA_003508565.1 Syntrophaceae bacterium | reverse complement strand
TTATCCTCAAAGCTTACAGCAACTTCTTGTTTCAATGGTTCCTTCCTGTCTGTTCCTCATTCTGTATAAGAATGATTTTTGCCATATATACTCTGAATTTCTTACGATTTCAAGCATATTTGAAATGTTTGCAGGCATTTAATAGGATGGTTCCACCAGCAAAGATATGTGAAGCATATGCAGGTACATGTATGTGGAATAGAAATGGGGATGAGTAAGGAATTAAGTGCACCTCCGAAAAAATTACTATCTCCCCCAGGGTTCAAGGGGTCAAGGGATCAAGGGATCAAGGATTAGAGTGAATGGGGAATATTATTGTTCCTTGTGAATCGTAGATTCTCCTCAGTTCGCTGCGGAGAGCTTTAAATAATAAAGTTTTCAACGAAATTGACGATAACAGGTATGAGAATTTCTATAATTCTGGATAATTGATCATTAATTATGGGGCGAAAAGATGGGGATAATTAATCTCGCAGATGTTCAAGTGAATATGGTTCTGGCGAAGGACATAAAAGATCGAAGCGGCCGGGTATTACTGGCCGGGGGCAGTAAGATAAATGAAAAGCACTTGAGAGTATTCAGAATGTGGGGCGTCACCGAAGCAGATATTCAGGGTATCGAAAAAGATGAACTAGCCGCAAATATTGCCGCCAGGCTTGATCCTCTTCTTTTAGAGGAGATGGAAAATAAGACTCGTGAACGTTTCCTTGACGCAAATATGGAAAATCCATTCAACAAGGAATTGTTTCGACTGCTTACGATTCGTAGTGTGAAACAGGGTTGTGTGCAAGGACATATCAATGATTAACGGAACTATGCTTCGTAACTGATAAGATTATGCAATTGTGTGAGGTAACCATGAACAACAGGCCGGAAGATCTTTTAAAAGGGTTAGTGCAGTTGTCATCTTTGCCGGTTATATACTCCAAAATCAACGAGGCGGTGAGTAACCCCCGCTCTTCAATGAAGGACATCAGCAATATCATTAGCGATGATCCTGGCCTAACCTCGCGTCTGCTCCAGATTGTGAATAGTGCGTTTTATAGTTTTCCATCAAAAATCGAAACGGTCAGTCGAGCCCTTTTTATCGTAGGGACGCAGCAGGTACGCGATCTCGCACTGGCTACATCCGTGATGAGTCTCTTTAAAGGGATACCGGAAGATCTCGTCAATATGGAATCTTTCTGGAGACATAGTGTCGCGTGCGGCATCGGCGCCAAAATACTTGCCACCTATAGAAGGTGTGAAATGAATGTGGAGCGTTTTTTTGCCGCAGGTATCATTCATGATATTGGACGTCTCGTACTGTACAAAAAAATACCGGAGAAGGCCCGAGAAATGATTTTGCGCAGCAGGGCCGAAGGCAAATTACTCTATGCGGTGGAAAAGGAAACTATCGGTTATGACCATTCTGATTTAGGCCGGGTGTTGGTGGGATTCTGGAATCTGCCGCCGTCCCTTGAAGAGGTTGTCGCATATCATCACGCGCCGCGGAACGCGCGAAGATATCCGGTAGAGACTGCTGTGGTGCACATAGCTGACATTATTGCCCATGCCATGCAATTAGGAAGCAGCGGAGAACATTACATTCCCTGCTTAGATGAGAAAGCGTGGGAAATTGTCGGTATTCCCGCGAGTGTTGTCTCTCCCACGATTGATCAGATTGAAAGAGAAGTCAACGACGTTGTGCAATCGTTGTTCGGAAATCCAGATAATGACGAAGAATGTAAAAAGAAAAAAGTATCTGTCTGAACTTGAGGAACAGATAAAACATTTGGAAGAAGTAAACAGGTGGACCCTGGATGCCCTGGACATGGTTGTGTCTCTTGGTGATTTTAAGAGCAGTATTAATCCTCCTGACCAAGAGCCCACGGCGATTTTTCGCATGGCCAAAACTCACCTGGAGCGCCTGGTGCCATTTGAGGTTCTGGCGCTTTACATGATTGAAGAGGCAAACTCGGATTTTGTCCTCATAGATTGTGATCCTGAAAAAGATTCAATAGTGGTGGAAAAAGAGGTTGAGTTCCAGATTGACGAGGGAGTTTTCGCGTGGGCATTGCATCAAAGCCGGGCGGTTACGGTGCCGGCGAAATATTTTGATCATACAGTGGTCTTTCACCCTCTGGTGACAAGGACACAAGTGATAGGGATGGTTGTGGGAATTCTTGAGAATGATGAACTTTCCGTCAACAATATGTTGTCAAACCTGCTTACCATAATACTCTTTAATACTGCCCGTGCGCTTGAAAACGCCATTTTGTATAAGAAAATACATGACACGAACATATATCTTGAGGACGTTGTTAAGAAGCGTACGGCAGCTCTGCAAAAGGCTCTGGAAGCCGCAAATGTATTGAATATCGCAAAAACACAATTTCTGGCAAACATGAGTCATGAGATCAGGACCCCAATGAATGGAATAATCGGGTTTGCCGATTTGATGATAGATACCGATCTGAATGAAGAACAGTTCGGTTATATTGATACAATTAAAAAAAGTGGTGACGCGCTGTTATCCATAATCAATGATATTCTGGATTTCTCAAAGGTTGAGGCCGGACAATTGAAGCTTGAATATATCGATTTTAATCCTGAAGAAGTTGCATATGATGTATGCGATCTTATTCAGCCTAAGCTTGGGAACAAGTCTATCGATCTATTGTGCAATATTGGCGACGGTCTTCCTTCCTGTGTGAGAGGAGATCCTTACAGATTTCGGCAGGTTCTTATAAATCTTATGGAAAATGCCGTGAAGTTTACAAAAGCAGGTGAAATAGAGCTCTGTATCAATGGGGGAGAGAAGAAGAACCATCAAGTAAAGATTGATGTAACAGTAAGAGATACCGGTATTGGTATACCGAAAGATAAATTAGCGGCGATATTTGATTCCTTTCAGCAGGTTGATTGTTCTTCTACCAGGAAGTTTGGTGGTTCCGGTCTCGGACTCACCATATGCAAGCAGTTATCAAAGTTAATGAACGGTGATGTGTGGGCTGAAAGCGAGATAGAAAAGGGTTCCGCGTTTCATTTTACGGCCATGCTGGATGAGGCTGCATGTGAAGGACATAAAGAATATCTCTCCCTTGATAAAAAGAAGCTGCTTATTTTTGATGATAACAGGAAGAACCTGCATATCTTGTCGCGCATGGCTGAATCTTCGGGCATGCGAGTTGTGACAGGGGAAAAAGGGGCTGATATTTTGCCGGCGTTGATCCATGCGGACGGCGAAGGCGATCCTTTTGATTTTTGCATGCTGAAACTTACATTGCCGCACATGGACATTAATAAGGTTATTGAAAGCATCCGGTCAGCAAAGACTGGCGTAGTAAATATTCTAGTATTTGGCCTGTTCAAGGATAGAGTTATCCTGAAGCAAGAAGCGTCCAGACATAGGTTCTTCATTAAGGCGCCAGTCAGAAAACAAAAGTTGCTTCAGGCCATGGAAGAGATACTGCAGAGCACAGGCAGGTTTAATTACAAAAGTAATCAAACACTGGTCAATAAAAGTCATGTGTCTCAAACGTCAAATTGCTCGCTGAAAATACTGTTAGCTGAGGACAATATAGTGAATCAGAATTTGGTGAAAATAATGTTGCACAAAGCCGGGCATAAGGTAGAGCTGGCAAATAACGGCCGTGAGGCAATTGAAAAGCTCAACCTGACAAATGACTCCTTTGATCTGATTTTCATGGATGTGCATATGCCTGAGATGGATGGCATGGAGGCAACGAGGGAAATAAGAGACAGTGGCTACGGAGACATCCCTATCATTGCCTTAACTGCAAGTGCGATGGAAGAAGATCGCGTGAAGTGTTTGAAGGCAGGCATGGATGATTATCTGGCAAAACCGGTGAGAATGGCGTTTTTAAAGGGGGTACTGGAAAAATGGGCACTACGAGAGAAGCAGGCATCACTCTAAAACAAATGGCAGAAAATGTTGGCCTGGAAGAGGATGACTATTTATCGTTGCTGGAACTCTTCATTACAACCAGCACGGCGTATGTAAAGGAATTGCAGGCGGCGATACATAATGGGGATTCAAAGAGTGTGTTTGAAACAACACATACAATAAGAGGCGCTGCCGAGAACCTTTGTATTCCGGAAATATCAGGGATAGCGAAAGAACTGGAGCTGCGGGCACGCCAGAACATTCTGGAAGGCGCGGAAGAAGCCGCTGAATGCCTGATGAAAGAGCTTACATATCTTACGAGAATTATTCATCAGGAGAATCAGTATCCAAATTAATTGCGGTTTCCCAAAAGTTCATAAAGAAAGGATCATCTGAGAAAATATTGAAGGGTGGATTCTATCGATGCTTAGCCTTACAGAGAAAAAAGTACTTCAGACTGCAGAAAAGGGATCAGGTGGGGAGAAAAAGGTGTTGGTCGTAGATAATAATCCCGTCATGTTGAGCTTTATGAATAATCTGCTTGTGAAACATGGTTACCAGGTAACAACAGCAGAAGACGGTGTGACTGTTTTAAAGATATTAGAAACAACTACACCGGATATCATCATCATGGATTTGATCATGCCGAATATTAATGGTGAGAAGCTGTGCCGGATGATACGAAGAATGCCGCGCATGAAAAATACTCGAGTAGTGATCCTGTCAGCTGTGGCTGCCGAGTATAAAACAAACTTAGTGGACCTTGGCGCTAATGCCTGTATTGCAAAAGGCCCGTTTAACAAAATGTCCCAACGAGTGATAGAAACGTTGGATAAACTGGAATCATCATCAGCGTATGATTTTAAAGATGAAGTAGTAGGTCTTGAAGAGACAAATTCTCGTGACATCGTCAAAGAACTGCTGTTTGTTAAAAAGCATTTGGAGGTTGTTCTCTCCAGCATATCGGAAGGTATCTTTGAAATAACCTCTGAGGCAAGGATTGTGTATGCAAACCCTACAGCTATTTCTATTGTCGGTATCGCGGAGGAACAGCTCTTGGCGTCACATATACTTGATCTGTTTCATGAGATTGACCGGGGAAGAGTGGACAATCTTGTGAACAACATTTCCGGTATTACACAAAATACAAACGATGATTCGTTTCGCCTTATAAACGGAAAAGAAGTTTCTCTTAACGTGTTACCCATTCATGATGTAGAGAAAAAATCAGTCCTCATCATTAATGACATCAGCGATCGAAGGCGTCTGGAAATAGAATTGAGGCAAGCACATAAAATAGAGGCCATAGGTACCCTGGCTGGCGGCATTGCCCACGACTTCAACAATCTCCTGATGGGTATCCAGGGGTATACGTCGCTGATCCTTTTTGACATGAATACAAACCACCCCTACTATGACAAATTGAGAAGAATAGAGGAGCAGGTAAGAAGCGGTGCAGAATTAACCAAGCAGCTTTTAGGGTTTGCCCGTGGCGGGCGTTATGAAGTCAAAGTTGTCGACATGAACGAAATCATAGATAAAACATCTATAATGTTTGGGAGAACGAAGAAAGAAATATCTATTCACAGAATGTTGGATGAGAATCTCTGGGCAGTGGATGTTGATCGTGGACAGATTGAGCAGGTGCTTCTCAATCTGTATGTAAACGCATGGCAGGCCATGCCAAATGGGGGCAGTTTATATCTGGAGACGGCAAACATTGTTATTGATAAGGGATACGTGAAACCCTATTCTGTGAAGGTTGGAAGATATGTGAAAATTTCTGTAACAGATACAGGTGTGGGAATGGATGAGAAGACCAGAGAGCGTGTCTTTGATCCATTCTTTACTACGAAGGAGATGGGGAGAGGAACAGGTCTTGGGCTCGCATCCACGTATGGTATTATCAAGGGGCACAAAGGTATGATCAATGTATATAGCGAAAAAGGAAACGGCACAACATTCACCGTCTATCTACCGGCATCAAAAAAAGAAGTTATAAAGGAAGAGACAGTCCCCATAGATATTATGAAAGGAGAGGGGACTATACTTCTAGTGGACGATGAGGATATTATTCTTGATGTCAGTTGTGAGCTTTTAGAAATGTTAGGCTATAAGGTATACATGGCGAATGGCGGGCGAGATGCTATTGAATTATATAAAGAGAAGATGAGTGAGATTGATCTTGTTATTCTGGATATGATAATGCCCGGTATGGGTGGCGGTGAGACATTCGATTTTCTCAAGTCAATGAACCATGATGTAAAAGTGATCCTCTCGAGCGGGTATAGTATAAACGGTAAGGCGAAAGAAATAATGGACCGTGGTTGTAGAGCATTTATTCAGAAACCATTTCAGATTAATGATTTGTCTGATAAAATAAGAAAAGTGCTGGATTAAAGAAATGAGGCTTTGCCTTCTTTCAGGAAGAGCAACCGAAAAGGAAAAGGCGAATTGATCCTGCGTCCCTGCCTGTGCGTTAATCAAACTATTACATCATGCCCAGCGCATTTTAAAATCCAGCCAGGCTTTATATAAGAGCATAAATGTCATCAACACCATTGCAGACAAAGCTGCTTCCTTGCTGAAAAGTGATAAGGCAAGACCACCTGCAAGACCATAATTCTTGAGGGTTCCCAGTAATAGAAGATTGATCACCGCGCATCTCCATAACCATGTCACACTTTGATGATTCTTTTATACGCGAGACCTGAGATGAAAAAAATGAAATTTATGATGACAATGGTTGCCCCTGTTGGTAGATCGAAGTGGAGCGAAACGATAACCCCTGCAACTACCGAAATAACGGCCGAGAACGAGGCGGCTATCATCAGCGTTCTGAAGCTTTTTGCGATCTGGAGGGCAGTCACCGCGGGGAAAATGAGTAATGCGGAGATGAGCATAATACCTACTACTTTCATGGACAGGACCACTGTTACTGCCGTAAGCAGAACAAAAATCGTATTGATCAGTTTTGTATTTATGCCTGAGGCTTTTGCGGAGTCTTCGTCAAAAGTGATGGAGAGAAGGTCATGGTAATAAAAAAAGATAATCATGATGACCACTACTGAAAGCACGATAGAGATGATAACCTCGGCTTTACTGATTGAGAGTATGCTACCGAATAAATAGCTGAAAAGATCTACATTAAAGCCGCCGGCAATACTCGCCAGCATGACACCCCCGGCAATGCCTAAGGATGAAACTACACCAATGGCGGCATCTCCATATAGTCTTGCCTTTTCGGTCAGTTTAAGAATGCCGAGGGAGCATATCATGACAAGGGGGATGGATATATATAAGGGCGACATCTTCAACAGCATGGCCAGCGCGACACTTCCAAACGTTGCATGGGCAAGGCCGTCCCCTATCAGGGAAAATCTCCTCAACACAAGGAAAACTCCTAAAGTAGAGCAGAGGATCCCGATGAAAGAACCGGCAATTAGCGCCCTTTGAATAAATCCGTATTGGAGAAAATCAGTCAGTTCCATGCTTACGAGAGGAAAAATCTAGATTAGGATCATGTCTGTGGCAGATGATGTGCTGCGCGAATGCCCCAAAAATTTGAGTGATCTCGCCAGAGCTGCAGAATTCATCAAAACTTCCGTAAAAAACCACCTTTTTGTCTATATAAAGCATCTTCGATGTGTATCTCCCGATATTACCAACATCATGGGTAATGATTACGATGGTGATGTTATTTTTTCTGTTAAGTTCCTCAAGGAGAGAGAAGAATCGGTCCCTCATCTCCGGGTCCAGGGCGGCTGTCGGCTCATCGAGGATCAGAAATTCCGGGTTATTCACAATAGCCCTGGCGACGAGAACTCTTTGCTGCTGCCCGCCTGACAGTTCTCCTATGGGCTTGTTTTTGAGGTCCCCGATATCGAGCAGGGATAGTGTGGTTTCGACGGCAGTATTGTCAGCGCTGTTGAAATATTTGGGAAAGCCTTTTTTAGAAAGGAGCCCCATCGCGACAATTTCCCTTACTGTCGCCGGAAAACGGGGATTTAAAGAGGATATCTTCTGCGGCAGATACCCAATACGATCCCATCCCGAGAAGGTATTGATGTGATCACCGAAAAGTCTCACGTCCCCGCTGAATGGTTTTAGCAAACCAAGGATGATCTTTATTAAGGTTGTTTTGCCGGATCCATTGGGCCCCACAAGACCGATATAATCACCGGCTTGAACGGAGAATGAGATACTACTCAGAACATCAGTGGAGTTATAGCGAAAAGAAAGATTTTCCACTGTAAGGACATCTACCGGCATTGTAATCCCATCTTCAGATTTTCTAAATTATTTTCCATTAATTGAAGAAAAGTAACTCCCCCTGCTGTTTCTTCTCTGGTTATATTGTGAGCGCCATGAAGCATCAACAGGGTGCATCCCGTCTCATTCGAGATCGCCTCAGCGACCTTGGGTGTAATGAGCTCCTCATAATAGATTGAGCGAACATTATGTTTCTTTACAATCTCAACAAGCTCAAACAGCCTTTTCGGTGTAGGCTCCGCATCCGACGCAAAGCCCCTGAACGCAGATACATACTTCAAATTGTATCTTTTCGCGAGGTAACCGAAGGCAAAATGCCCCGCGTGGATAATGACCCTGTTCCTGCATTGCGACAATGTATCTTTATACTTTCCGTCAAGCTCCTCAAGCTTTTTTTTATATTCTTCAGCGTTTTTTCTGTAGAAATCTGTATTTTGAGGGTCTCTGGCCATATACGCGGCAGCAATACTGTCTATTATTTTCATAGCATTGGAGAAATCAAGCCATACGTGGGGATCCGGACTTTCCAAAGTGTCTGTATGAGTCTGTTCAGCCTTGTCATGGCTATGGTGACCTTGTATAAGGTTGATAGTATGGCTCGTATCCACAACACTCAGGCTTTTTGTGTCAATGCCTTTTAACAACGTATCAACCCACGGTTCCATGTACTTGCCTGTGAAGATAAGGAGGTCAGAGCCATGAATACGTTTCATATCGGCAGGACTTGGTTCAAACGTATGGGGCTCTACGCCGGGCGGCAACAGCAAACTCACCTCTGCCCTTTGTTGACCGACATTTTTTGCAAAGTCGTAGAGCGGGAAAAGGGTGGTCACAACCTTCAGCGTGCTCCGTTCTCCCGGTGCTTTCTCGTTTTTTTGGCATGATTGCAGGAACAATGTTGTGAATACGGAAAGCGCGACACACAGCAGGAAAACTTTCTTCATTTCTTTTCACCATGTAATGTTTTATGACAACTCGATTATGATTGTAGCAGCTATAAAAAATGTCCGATACCACATGACTAATGCTATGAAGGGAAAGGTTCACCGCCCAACCAACAGCGAAGGTCGGCACTTTTCATAGGTTCTCTTAGCAAAAATATCAAACCTTTGCAAATTTCACTACTGTAAACATAAAATATTTCTTGACATGGATCTGTTTACACATACTATTGCGAACAGTAATTCAATATTTGAATATTAATTCTATTAATTGAACAGGGGTTCAAGAATGGAAAAAACGAAAAGAAAAGAGATGGAATTTCAGGTGCGACGGAGTGAAATACTTACTGCGGCGGAGAAGATATTTGCCTCAAAAGGATTTTATAATTCTACCATGGCGGAGATTGCGAATGCCTCCGGTTTTGCCATTGGCACGCTTTATCAGTTTTTTGAGGGAAAAGAAAATTTATACACAACGATGGTGAGCGAAAAACTGGACAAGATGTACGCTGAAATCAGGCAGTCTGTGAACAGGGAGGCTGCGATATTTAATAAGCTTGAAGAACTGGTGCGTTCACATTTTCGCTTTGTGGAAAATAATGTCGATTTCTGCAACCTGCTGATCCGGGGCGAAGGAGCAACCCTTTCCAAAGGTGAAACGGCTTTGAGAGATAAGATTATCGCGGATCATCTCAATCACATTGGTTATGTAGAATACATGATGCGCTGGGGGACACAGACGGAGGCGTTCAAAATAATGGAACCACGGGTGATGGCCTATGCTCTCCTCGGCATCATCCGGTCGTTCATTTATGGATGGATGCTCACAGCTCAGGACACCTCCCTATGTGATAAAGTCGAATGTGTCCTGGACATCTTTTTGAATGGAGTTAGGGCAGGGGTGAGCAAATGAATTGCCGGAATCTATCTTCAATTGTCTGGATTTCTCTACTTGTGAATGTGGTGATTATGCCGGTTTGCCTTTATGCTGAAGAGTATTCTCTCGGGGATCTGTATCGTATTGGTTTGGAGCGTGCAGAAAGGATCAAGATATCTGAGGAAGATCTTTATATTGCAGAAAGAGGAAAAGATAAAGCGATGTCACTGCTGCTTCCCAAAGTATCTGCCTTCGGCTCTTACACAAAATACAATGAAGAAAAACGCGGTGCCACAGGTGCAATCATTCAACCGGATAAGGATACTGCCTGGGGATTGAGGGCCGATGAGTCACTGTCTTTGAGCGGGCGTGAATTAACCGCGCTGGGTATATCGAGAGAAAATATCATAAAGAGCCGTTACGACCTTTATGCAGTGCGTGAGGCCTACCTTATGAACATCGCACTGGCGTATTATGATGTGCTAAGGGTGAAAAAAGCCCTCGATATCACCGAGTCAAATTTGGAGAGACTTACCAAATACAGAGATGCCGCACAGAAGCGGCTGAAAATAGGCGAGGTGACCAAAACAGTGCTCCTTCGGGCCGAAGGCGAACTTTCCGGTGCACGTTCTGACTATGTAAAAGTGAAAAATGCCCTGGAGCTTGCAAAAGCGGTACTTGCTAGGATTGTGGGAATAAAAACGGATTTTCATCTTAAGGAAGAACTGACAGAGCACGTTACAATACCGTCAGAGTCTTCTTACCTTGAAATGGCATTATCCGGAAGAGCAGACCTGAAGAGTCTCGAAATACAGAAAAAGATTGCTGAAGACCTGGTTCAGTTTACAAAGGGAGCGTACTGGCCGACTCTTTCAGTGTCAGGGGTATATGCGAAGGCCGATCAGTCTCCGGAGACGCCGAACCTGGTGAAGGAAAGGACGTATGGACTGGTCACGTTAAATTTCCCGTTTTTCGAGGGCGGCTTGAGGGTAGCAGAAGTAAAAGAAGCCCGGGCAAAGGAGAGGCAATCGGCACTTCTTTACGAAGACTATAAAAAATCAATAGGTGTGGAGGTTCAGAGTGCATATCTGGATCTTGTGACACAAAAGGGGATACTTAAATTTTTGGAAGATCAGCTTGTCTATGCCAGGGACAATTACAATGCCGTTGCCAAACAGTTTGAATTTGGATTATCTCAAAGCCTCGACGTGATGGATGCGAATACACTGCTGGTCACGGCAGAGAGGGACCTGGCGGCGGCCGTGTACAATTATCAGGTTGCCGTTTTGAGAGTGAAAAAAGCGACAGGAACGTTGCTGAAAACGGTTGCAGGTGATCAACCATAAAAGGAGGAATCATTCATGTCAACGCGGCATTCCCTATCGGGACAGTGTCATACCATAGGTGTGAAGAAGCTTGGAACCGCATCACTCATCATTTTTCTTTTATTACTCAGCGGTATTTTCATGAGCTCAGGATGCGGGAAAAATGAAGCGAAGGTCCCAGAGGAAAAAGTCATGAATGTGAAAATCTGGACTGTGGAACAAAAATCCCTCAGGCCTTATGTGGAAGCAATAGGGACATTAAAGCCATTCGAAGAGGTGATTATAAGCTCTGAAGTTGACGGTATTGTGATGAATGTCAAAGTGAGTGAAGGGTCGCCAGTCGCGAAGGGGATGACCCTTGTCGAAATCAACGAGACCGATTATCGTTTAGAGGTGAGAAGGGCAGAGGCTTCGTCGAGGCAGACGGAGGCGTCTCTGGCCAATGCGAAACTGGAGTATGAAAGAAAATCTGCCCTTTACAAAGAGGAACTGGTGACCAAGCAGCAATTTGATGATATATCCGCCCGCCTGGCCCTCGCGGAGGGCGATTTAGACCGCGCCAAGGCGAGCCTGTCTCTCGCGAAAGAAAAACTTGCAAAAACAAAAATTCGTTCTCCATTGCAGGGCGCCGTGAGAGACAAAAAAGTGACAACGGGAGATTACGTGAAAAACGGTTCACAACTCTTATGGATCGTCAAATCGGATCCTATTAAACTGAGTTTCACTGTTCCTGAAAAGGAAGTGGGGAAGCTTAAGACAGGCCAGGATGTTATGTTCAAGGTAGATTCGTTTCCCGACAAAGAATTCACAGGGCGCCTCAGCACGATCTACCCAAGCCTGGAAGAGAAAACGAGGACACTTCAGGTCGAGGCCCTTGTTCCCAATCGCGATGCGAAATTAAAACCGGGCCTCTTCGCCAAGGTGACGCTCTATACGGGCCCGTCAAGGGATCTTGTGGTCGTGCCCATTACAGCAGTCCTTTATGAAGATTCCCTGGTTAAGGTCTTTATCGCGGAGGGAGATCGGGCGAAGGAGAAACCGGTGAAAATCGGTTCAAAATATGGTGAATATCTGGAAATAGTAGAGGGCTTACAAAAGGGTGAAACAGTTGTCGTCGTCGGTCAGAACAACCTCGCAGAAGGGGTGAAAATCAATGTGGCTCGCTAATACCTCGATTAAGCGTCCCGTTTTTGCGACCATGTTTATTTTGGCTCTGGTCGTGTTAGGGGTGGTGAGTTATCCGGAGATCGGCGTGGACCTCTTTCCCAAGGTTGATTTCCCTATTGTGAATATCACCACGACCCTCAAAGGCGCAAGCCCGGAGATCATGGACATCGACGTAACCGACAAAATTGAGGAAACGGTCAATACCATCAATGGTGTGAAGACGATCACCTCAATGAGTGTGGAAGGCGCCTCCGTGGTCACAGTCGAATTTGTTTTGGAACGTGATATCGATCTTGCCGTTCAGGATGTGCGGGAAAAAATATCCATGATCCGATCGAAACTTCCGACGGATATTGACGAGCCTGTCATCCAGAAGGTTGATCCCGATGCCAACCCGGTGCTCTGGCTCAATCTTGTGGGCAAAAGACCTATACGGGAGCTCTCCATGTATGCCGACGAAGTGCTGAAAGAGAAGTTGCAGCGGATTAATGAAGTCGGTGCTGTGCGTATGTATGGATTGAGACTCCGCCAGGTAAGGGTCTGGATCGATGCGGACCGAATGAGGGCGTACGGGGTTGCGCCCAGTGATATCATGCAGGCCCTGCAGCGGGAAAATCTCGAACTTCCGGGCGGCCGAATCGAGACTATTTCCAAGGAGTATGAGGTTAAGATTAAGGGGGAATTTTCTAAAGTACATGATTTTAACGACCTTGTCGTAACCTACTACAATGGCGCACCGGTAAGGCTTCGGGATATCGGGAAGGCCGAGGATGGGATGGAGGAAAAAAGAACCGTTGCCCGGTTCAACGGCATGACCGCAGTTGGCCTGGGCATACAGAAGCAATCGGGAACGAACACGGTGGAGGTAGTGAACCGTGTTAAGGCGGAGTTGGAAAATATCAAAAAAACTCTCCCGCCCGGCATGGAACTCGGCATTTCCTTTGACCAGTCTACCTTCATCAATAGATCCATTAATGAAGTACAACACCACCTGATCTTCGGCGGTTTTCTTGCTGTCCTCGCCGTTTTTATTTTTCTCCAAAACGTGAGGACGACACTCATCAGCGCGGTGGCGCTCCCTGTCTCGGTAATTGCAACCTTCGCGCTACTCCGGGTATTCGGGTTTACATTCAACAATATGACCATGCTCGCCCTTTCGCTTTCAATAGGGATTCTCATTGACGATGCCATTATCGTCATCGAAAACATTCATCGCCATATCGAAGAAGGCATGGCCCCCAGAGAAGCAGCCTCCTTTGCCACTTCCGAGATAGGGCTTGCGGTCATGGCCACGACGTTTGCAATAGTCGCGATTTTTCTTCCTGTTGCTTTCATGAAAGGGATTATCGGAAGATTCTTCCTCCAGTTTGCCCTTACGGTAGTTTTTGCCATCCTCGTTTCACTCATCGTCTCATTTACTTTAACACCTATGATGGCGTCTATTTTCCTTACACCACAGAAGAAGGACACGAGTAATCATGTGGGAAATCCATCAAGGTTTGCTCCTGCCTTTCATGTCCGGGATTGGTGGGAGAGAGGGTATAAGAAAACGGAGATAGCCTATCGGAAAATTCTTGAAGTGTCACTCCGTCACCGTGGAACAGTTCTCGTCCTTGCCATTGTGATCTTTGCCGTCAGCATTTTCATAACAAAGTTCATAGGCAAAGAGTTCATTCCTCCGGAGGATCAGAGCAGGTTTATCGTACGCCTTGAAGCCCCTGTCGATTACTCCGTGGACCGGGCTGATAACATGTTCAGAAACGCGGAGAATATAATCAAGCACACACCGGAAGTTGTGTCCGCATTATATATCCAGGGGTATGGACGCACCGTGCAGATAAACAAAGGGATTCTCCTTGTCAGCTTGCAGAAGAAGTCGGAAAGAAAGAAGAGCCAGGAGCAGATCAAAAAAGAATTGAGGCGGAAGTTTCTTGAAATCCCCGGTCTGAAAGGAACGGCAGAGGATATTTCCCTTGTCGGTGGGGGAATAAGAAACGTGCCGATTCAGTACAGCATCCGGGGTCTCGATCTTTCCGCGCTCCAGTCCTATACGAAGCAGATTGTCGGTGAATTCGCCAAGCTCCCCGGCATTGTTGATGTTGATACATCACTTGAAGCAGGAAAACCGGAACTGAAGGTTTTTATCGACCGCGACAAGGCGGCCGATCTGGGCGTCAGCGTGGCTTCCATCGCGGAGGCAGTGAATCTCCTGGTCAGCGGAGAGGTTGATGTAACCAAGTACAAAGATGAGCAGAGGGGGAGGCGTTATGATGTTCGTGTAAGGCTTAGTGCTGCGGACCGCACCAATCCCGATGATCTTGGGAAGATTTATGTCCGGGCAAAGGATGGAAGGCTAATTCAACTTGCCAATGTTGTCCGGATTCAGGAAGGGGGAGGCCCAAGCGTCATCAACCGGGTGGACCGGCAGCGGGCTATTACCGTCTTTGCCAGTCTTGAAGGAAAGCCTCTTGGAACAGCCATACATGAGCTCAATGCTATCTCGGACAAAGTGCTACCTATGGATTACATACCAAAGTATAAAGGAATGGCGGAAACAATGGGAGAATCCTTCCAATATCTCATGTTTGCCCTGATCCTCGGGGTCATCATGGCCTATATGATTCTCGCCGCACAGTTTGAGAGCTTTCTCCATCCATTTATCGTGCTTCTCTCCATGCCCCTGTCATTTATCGGTGCCTTCGGAGCCCTATTGCTCATGGGAAAAACAATCAGTATCTTCAGCTTTATCGGGCTTATCCTGCTCATGGGTTTGGTAAAGAAGAATGCGATCCTTCTTGTGGACTATACCAATACGTTGAGGGAGAGAGGTATGTCGAGAAGAGAAGCCATTCTTCAGGCCGGACCGGTCAGACTGAGGCCGATCCTGATGACCACCTTTGCCATGATCTTTGGCATGCTCCCCGTAGCCCTCGGGTTGGGTGAAGGCGCTGAAACACGCTCGCCAATGGGTATCGCCGTTATCGGCGGTCTTCTTACCTCGCTCTTTCTGACGCTCGTGGTTGTCCCGGCGGCCTATGACCTCTTTGATGATTTGCCGGAAATATTTAAGGGGAAGAAGAAGATAAAATTCTTCTCTCGAAAGGACTAAAATTCACCTGCAACTCCCGTTCAATAATGCCGGATAAAATAAGGAGGGCCTATAATAATGAAGATGTTTC
>DNUI01000007.1:5133-11781 GCA_003508565.1 Syntrophaceae bacterium | reverse complement strand
AGATGATTTTCGCGGTAGGTTCTTATATCTTCAAGAAAAACATCACCGAAAACTACGGTGGTTACGCCTTGATTTGCATATTTTAACAGAAGAGCAGACATTCTTGCCTCATAGATTTCATTAGAAGTTTCCGGGGGGATAAATACCTTCTCGAGAGGAATTCCAAGGGCATGACTTTGTCTTTCAAGAAGAATCTGCCGTACACCATGCATGCTGATTCTGTTATATTGTTCAGTGACGGTAGTCAGGAGGGCGGATATTTCTATGCCCTCCTCTTGAATTGTATAGAGAGCAAGGGCACTGTCCTTTCCTCCACTCCATGCAACCAGCACTTTTTCCAGCTTCATTCGTTCCCTCCAGATTGTTAAGAAATGAGAGGTATTCTGTCAACTCTATTCATTGGTGTCAATGATGGATTGCCGCGAGATATGCGTTTCATAAGGGCCAACACTAGTGAATTATTGTGCAAGACTCTGATATCAAAAAATGATATATATTACGGCAATTCGAGTAGCAATTCAGCGCACCTGCAATCTCTCTAACACATCAGGCTGTTATTTTTGTTGATAATTGTCTGGCATTGTAAGGATAATAGCAAGCCTGAAAAAGACAGTTGATTTCACGCCCATTACCATATCTCATAAGATTTCTCATTTGATCCGCATAGACAGAGTAGAAACTTGTTACAATTTCCAAGAAAGGAGGAGGGGATTATGCAATTTCTCCAGTTAAAAAAAGAAGAGGGAATTGAAATAGTTACGTTAACCAGGGGGAAAGTGAACGCTCTCAATGAACACGTGATCGAGGAAATGACAGATTGTTTCAATACACTTGCCGATGATTCCGAGGTGAAGGCGGTTATCATCACGGGCCAAGGTAAGTTTTTTTCCTTCGGGTTCGACATCCCTGAATTTCTTCATTATCCCAAGGAGGATTTTGTTCGCTATCTTAACAAATTCACAGATTTTTATACAGCTCTGTTTCTGTACCCCAAACCTGTTATTGCTGCGCTCAATGGCCATACTATCGCGGGAGGGTGTATGATTGCTGTTTCCTGCGACTACAGAATCATGATTTCCGGGAAGGCGAAAATTGCACTCAATGAGATCAACTTTGGTTCATCTCTGTTCGCAGGCAGTGTTGAGTTGATGAAGTTGTTGCTGGGACAGAGAAAGGCGGAAGAGGCAATCTACAGCGGTGCCATGTATTCGGCGGCGGAGGCGTATCAACTCGGGCTTATTGACAGAGTATCAACAGAAGAAGAGATAGGATCGGAAGCGAAAAATATAGCGCGAATGTATGCCTCCAAGGATGGTGTCGCTTTCAAGAGCATCAAAAATCTCCTGCGGAAGCCTGCCGCGGAAGAAATGCGCAAAAGAGAGCAGGATTCGATCCGGGAATTTGTGGACATCTGGTATGCGGAAAACACCTGGAAAAAGCTGCAGGAGAAAAAAATATATTGAAAACAAGGTCTTCACGATCAATGTTTCCGATTGACAGGGACTTCCTTTTTCTCTATTTTACTCCGACGTACCAGAAATCCTGTCAATATCAATTGTATAAGGAGACAAGTGGTCTTTCGGAAATCAACAAAAAAAAAGATCATCCGTTCCCTGTGTTTTCTTTCCTTTGTTATCGTTATCGGGATTCTTCTGTACTGTCTCTACCTTGCCATTCTCATCGATACACGGTTTTCGGGAAGAAAATGGAGCATACCGTCCAAAGTTTACTCCGATAGCACCCTGCTTTTTCCCGGGCAACAGGTGAACCGGTCTCTCCTTATCAATAAACTGCGCCGTCTTGAGTACCGGAATGTTGCGCGTGTGCCGGAATCAAGCGGCGAAATGCGGATTCAGGAATCTTCTATGGAGTTGTACCTCCATGACCTTGAGATGCCCGCGAAGCAGCACAAAGGATTCCCTGTAAAAATTGCATTCCGGAGTCAGGAAATTGAAAGCATCATACGCCGTGATAACGGGAAAACACTGCCGCTTTTGGAACTGGGGCCGGAGAAGATCATGCTGTTTTTTGGTCCCGAGAGGCAGCAGAGGCAACTCGTTTCCATCGATCGCGTTCCTCAAAATCTCATACATGCTGTGCTGGCCGCGGAAGACAGTCGGTTCTTTGAACATCACGGATTTGATTTCCGGTCCATACTCCGGGCCATCTACATCAATATACGACATGGAACGATCCGGCAGGGCGGATCGACACTCACCCAGCAACTGGCCAAAAACTATTTCCTGACCCCGGAGAGGACATTGGCAAGGAAAATCAGGGAACTGCTCATGGCGCTTACCATGGAGTTGAGGTATAAGAAACAGGAAATCTTCGAGATCTACCTGAATGAAATTTACCTTGGCCAGAAAGGTTCTGTATCGATCAACGGTGTCGGTGAAGCGGCCTTCTTCTATTTCGGGAAGCCGGTGGAAAACCTCTCCCTTGCTGAAGCGGCGACGATTGCGTGTCTTATCAAAAGTCCCGGCCTGTACTCTCCTTATGTGAGCGAAACAAAGTGCCGGGAGCAGCGGAACAAGGTTCTCCGCGATATGGAAAAACTCGGGTATATAACACAGCAGCAGAGGGACGGCGCAGTTGCAGAGCCGGTGAAGACGGTGGGCTTTACGGCGTATGGGAAAAAGGCGCCCTATTTTGTCGATTACGTTTCCAAACAACTGCCCGCCCTCTACTCCCCTACGGTCCTTTCTTCACAGGGATTGTCTATCTATACTACCGTGGATATGCAGGTGCAGGAAGCGGCAGAAAACGCTTTGCAAAGGGGATTGGTCCGCCTGGAAAAGACGTACCCTTCCCTGAGGCGCTCCAATCCCGGGCGGAAACTCCAGGGTGCAATCATCGTCATGCAACCGAAAACGGGATATATTCTCGCCATGGTTGGCGGCCGGGATTACTCAACAACCCAGTTCAACAGGGCAACCCAGGCGCGCCGGCAGCCGGGAAGCGCCATCAAACCATTCGTGTACTTGACCGGTCTGGATCAGTTTACTCCCGCGACAATCCTTTCCAATGAGCAGAAAACATATGAAGTGAACGGGAAGCCATGGAAACCGCATGGAAAAAGCTCTTATTCCGGAGCAGGAATACGGATGAGGGATGCCCTGGCACAATCAGACAACCTGGCCACTGTCGATCTGGCCATGAAAGTCGGGCTCGGCAGGATCGTGGATACGGTGAAGGCTTTTCAGTTTTCCACACCTCTGAAGCCGCTGCCGTCGCTTGCGCTGGGGGCGTATGAAGTTATTCCCCTTGAACTGGCGAGGGCATATTGTACTTTTGCTTCCTATGGTGTAGAGCCGTATCCGCTGTCACTGAAAACTCTCACGGATGAAAACGGGAATATCCTTGAACAAAGGCACATGACCATTCAAAATATCATCTCCCCGGCCAAAGCATTTGTCATGAGTGATATGTTACGGAGTGTGGTTATCGAGGGTACGGCAAAATCGGCGAAAAATATGGGCATAACGTTTCCTATGGCGGGAAAGACGGGAACGACAAACGATTACCGGGATGCCTGGTTTGTCGGCTACACGCCCGATCTCCTCGCACTGGTGTGGGTGGGTTTCGATAACGGGGAGAGCATATCTGCGGAAGGGGCTGTAGCGGCGCTTCCCATATGGGTTGACCTGGTAAGATCCATACCGCAGTATGTATCGGGCGACTGGTTTACCATCCCCCCTGGTGTTGTGAAAGCGAAAATCTGTTCACAGAGTGGGCAATTGGCAGTTGAAGCCACATGTCCTGAGCCGATAGAGGAAGTCTTCCTGGAAGGGAATGTGACCACTGAATACTGTCAAATTCCGGAACACAAGTCTCATTCAGGAGAAGAGTTGAAAATGTGGTGGCAAAAACTGTGGAAGAGGTAGGACATGAACGGGAAGAAACGTCAAACATTGGTGCTGTATTGCATATGCCTCATCGTGTTCGGGTGTGCCACGGTTGCTCCTGCACCATCGAAACACCCGCCCAGAGCGACTTCCGATACGAAGATAGAAAAAAAAGAATTACGAGAGGGGAAACCCCGTCCACGGGAGGTAGCGTCCCTCCATTTAACAGAACAGGGGCAGATGCTTCTTGAAAGCGGTAAAGTTGATGAGGCTATCGGTGTTCTGGGGAGGGCTGTCAATATCTATCCCTCGAACGGGAAAAATTACTATTACCTTGCAGAAGCCTGGCTGAAAAAGGGTAATGCGGCACAGGCCAGGGAGTGGAATCGGCTGGCGAGTATGTATCTGGCGGGAGATAGTGAATGGTCACCGAGGGTTTACGAACAGCACAGGAGAATTAATGTTCACAGCCGTTGATAATGTTAGGGAGAGTATCCTCTATTTTTCCACCACTTCCATAGATACATCGATGTCTTCTAATGAAGAGTGCGAAGGGGCCCAGCGCAACTTCCATCTTGAGATCGGGGTATTGAGCGGGGCGGTAACGTTCACAGGAAGGTACTCAGCCCATACGGCCAAATCGATCCACCAATTGAGCATTGCCTTGTAACCCCAGAGATGAACCTTGCTTGCAACTCCCGGATGTGCTGCAAGCAACAGGTCGTATACATCCCACTCAACCGTCTCTCCCGGCGGGAGTGATTCTGAGGTCATGGCTCGCGTAAGGGCATCGGTGATATCTTGAACCGATCCACCTTCTTGGGTCAGTGTTGCGTGTGGTGCAATCCTGGATAGCGACGCATTTCCCGTGTTTCGCATCGAAAGAATCGCTCTCCTGAACGGTATCTCCCTGCCACCGGTTACCCGAAGTTCGGAAGGGACCGCGCGCAACGAAAACTCCAAGCCGCTTTCCTGCGTCATAGTCGTTACATTTGATTTCATAGCCTGCTCCCTCAGTATAGATAGCTGTGTATCGATTATTCCCGTGTAATATATAATTTAATGTATACATTTTGAAACAGCCTGTCAACTTTTGATGAGATGAATAGGCAACAAACGTTACTCTCCGGAATAATTAGGGAATTATAACATGCTTGGAGGCTGAGTTAAATAATACTTGACATGTACTTTGAGGTTATACTATATGTGCCTTCCTAATTTAGGCCCAACGACCATAATATGGTTGGTCAATGGGGTAAGATACAAGTTGGATCAAACATATTGAAGTGCAAAGGTTGGCTGCCATGTTCTTGAGATCCTGGTGGCTTTTTTCTTTCTGTCATAGTGATAATCCGACTTTGAGAAATTTTGAGAAAGGAGGATTAACGCGATGTCAGAAGGTAAAGTAAAGTGGTTCAATGAACAAAAAGGCTTTGGTTTCATCGAAAAGGATGATGGTGGCGATGTGTTTGTTCACTATAGTGCCGTACAAGCTAGCGGCTTCAAAACGTTATATGAAGGCCAGCGTGTCAGCTTTGACGTTCAGCAGGGGAAAAAGGGCCCGGCAGCAGAAAATGTAAAACCCTTATAAAATTCCTATTGTTGGGGAAAAACAACAGGCACTCCAATATGGTTTACCATATTCCGGAGTGCCTTTGCTTTTTCATGAAACATACATGCATGCATTGCATTATCGTTTCAAAACGTGACTTGGAGGGGTATAAATCATGAGAAAACCCTTGATTTCGTTTTTTATGGTAATAGCTCTTATTTTATTCATAGTACCTCATTGTGAAGACATATTAGGGGGTGATGGCTATGTATACCCGATGCCCTATAGTGAAAAAGTGGAACAGGCTATAACGAAATCCATTCTCTGGGCCAGTGACGAGCAGATTCGCAGATTAGTGAACATCGTTGAAAAAAAATACGGTAGTGAAATCAAACAGATATCAAGAACGTATTACGCATGCCCGAAAGACATTAAGGCGATTACAATCGTTGAGTCATTGACAGATGAAGATGCTGAATCCAATCAGGGAGCCGTAGGTCTCATGGGGGTGAAAAGAGAAACTGGAAAGGACATGGGTTTTGATGACATCGAACATCCGATAAGCAACCTTCGAGCGGGAACAAAATACTATAAAATGCTGCTGAAAAAATTCAAAGATAGGGAGCTGGCGTTCGCAGCGTATAACCTGGGCCCGGGGGAATTGGAAAACAGGTTAAGCAAGGGATTTAATCCTGAATCAATTGACTATATTTGGAAAATCAGACGTGTCAGACAGCTCGTAATGTAAAGAAGATGCAAAATATTGACACCCCCGCCCTTTTTCACTATACTCCCACATATTAACAGCACTAATATCGGTAGTTAATCAGTGATTTATCTGAAAAACATTTCTCTGTCCTTCGCCGAGCGCCGGATATTTGACAACATTACCTGGATGATTCCGGAAAAGGGCCGGGTAGGCCTGGTAGGAGATAACGGTACCGGGAAGACCACCCTGTTCAAAGCGATTCTGGGTTTGGTTGATCTCGATCAGGGTAATATCGAAATTCCGAACCGGAAAAACCGGATGATTGGTTATCTTCCCCAGGATCTGGTAGAGCTCGAACCCTTTCCACTTATAGACTATCTCCGGAAAAAGAGCGGCATCGCTGATCTCGAAAAGACACTAAAGAATTATGAAAGCCGAATGTCCCAGTGTGATCCTGACTCTGCAGAGTATCATGATATCCTGAAGGCCTATGAGGCAACTGCCGCCCGGTTTCACACGATTGAGGGATACCGTTTCGA
>DNUI01000007.1:0-5071 GCA_003508565.1 Syntrophaceae bacterium | reverse complement strand
ATGCTCTTAGATGAACCAACCAATCATTTGGACACAGAGAGCATGGAGTGGCTGGAAAGCTATCTGAAAAATTACCACGGCACCCTGCTTACCATTGCCCACGATCGCATATTTTTAGACAAGATGGTCAATCAGATCGTTGAATTGTCCAATCATCGCCTCACTGTTTTCAAGGGGAACTACTCCTACTATTTGGCGGAAAAGGATCGACGTCTGGAAGCCCTGAAAAAACAGATGGCTCTCCAGCGGACGGAAATCAAAAAGACGCAGGAATTCATCGAGCGGTTCCGCTTTAAGGCCACCAAGGCCAAGCAGGTCCAGAGCCGCATCAAAATGCTTGAACGCTTTGAAGTCATTGAACTTGAACGGAAGGAGAAACAGGTTCATCTCCAGTTTCCGGAAGCCCCCAAAAGTGGCAGGGAAGTTGTTTCTGTCCGGCAGGTTTCCAAAAGCTATGGGGAAGTGAACGTTTTTCGATCTGTTGATCTGACCATTCAGCGGGGTGAGAAAGTAGCCCTGGTCGGTGTCAACGGGGCCGGAAAATCGACTCTGGCCAGAATTCTGAGTGGCACGGAAGAACCTTCTTCCGGGACAGTGACATACGGCCTCAATGTGAGCATGGCCTTTTTTTCTCAGGAAAGCTCCCAGAATCTCAACTATGAGCGGACCATATGGCATGAGGTCAACCTGACAGGGAGCCGCAGCAATGACCAGGAGAAACGGAACCTCCTGGGTGCCTTTCTCTTTTCCGGGGATGATATATATAAGGAGATTTCCGTCCTCTCCGGTGGTGAAAAGTCACGGCTGGCTCTGCTGAAAATCCTGCTCCAGGATTCCAATCTGCTGATTCTTGACGAACCCACCAATCATCTGGATTTGAAGACAAAAGAAATTTTCCAGAATGCTCTACTCGGCTATTCGGGAACGGTGGTTATTGTCTCCCATGACCGCTTTTTCCTTGACCGCCATGTGAACCGGGTGATTGAGATGTGTAACGGTCAATGCTATGAATACCATGGGAATTATTCCTATTTCATCCAGAAGCGGAGTGAAATGGATGCAGCCGTTCAGGGGAAATCCGATGAGAACAATTCTCAGATACGGGTTGGAGCAATTCAGAATGGACGAGGACCTATGGCCGAGCTGCCCCGTAGCCGGGAGTTGACGCCTGGAAGGAGAGCGTTAAAGACAAAAGAAGAGAAGCGGCTGGAAGCGGAGGAAAGAAACCGGCTTTCCCGAATCACAAAGGCTTTAAAAAATGAGCTTGTGACGCTGGAAAGCCGCATTTCTCATCTGGAAGAAATGAAAGCGGAAAGCGAAAGGATCCTCTGCGCACCGGATATCCACAAAGAGCCGAAAAAAATTAAACAACTAAGTCAGGAAATCCTTGATATTGTGAGAGAGCTTGAAAATCTTTACACTTCCTGGGAAAATGTGTCAAAAAAACTGGAAGTCAATCAAGCCGGAAATAATGGAGGAACTATTTATCAATGACAAAAAAGAGTGCCCTTTTCGACGATTGGCCTGAAAAATATGACCGCTGGTTCACAACCCCCATCGGCTCCCTGGTAAAAAGATATGAAAGCGAACTGATTCTGGACCTTTTGAACCCAATTTCAGGGGAAACGATACTGGATGCGGGTTGCGGCACGGGTGTGTTTACTCGTGATATACTATCTGTGGGAACAAAGATTGTGGGGCTCGATATATCTTTCCCAATGTTGCGGCGGGCAAGGGAAAAGGCTGGGAGATATCCCTTTGATCCGGTGGTGGGTGATATTTCAACCCTGCCCTTTCGCGAAGGTTGTTTTGACAAAGTCGTGTCGATTACGGCCATTGAGTTTATAGAGGACGCAAAAAGCGCTGTGGCAGAGCTCTTTCGTGTGACAAAAAAAGGTGGGGTCATTGTAGTGGCGAACCTGAATAGCCGGAGCCTCTGGGCGGTGCGCAGAGCTGAGGCGGCGGAAAAAAGAGATTCCATATTCCGGAAAGCACATTTCCGATCCCCGGATGACTTGCGTTCCCTCGCACCTGTGGACGGCGCAGTGCATACGGCCATCCATTTTCTGAAAGAAGACGCGCCTGAAAAAGCCGTTGAAACCGAAAATGAGGGCCGCATGAAGGGATGGGATACAGGGGCGTTTGCCGTTGTGCGATGGTTCAAACCGTGAGAAAGCAGGCAAATATCTGTAATTCTCATGTCCCCGCAGAGTGCAACGAGCGATGAAAATCGTCAATTTGTCATTTCTGCGAAAGACGTTATAAAATATATTTTCGTATCTATAATTACGCGCCGGAAACCGATGCGGGTTTGGGAATTGCGCAAGGCACCTCCGGGATTGCGATCTTGATGCGGCCATGCGTTTTCTTCATCAGGGCAATGGCCGCTGCGTTTTTTTCATGAAAAGAGCAGGGCTCATAAATACAGCCTTCCTTCAGCCGTTTTTCCTCCCGCGTAAACTTTGCAAGAGCATACAGTCCTATGAGAGGCGTGATGATTCTCGTTTTCCATCCGAAGGTCCGGTAAATGTCCTTCAGAAGAGCTTCCATCTTTTCCGACATACGGCTGTTTCCCCGATACCACTTTTTCATGGCCCATATGGCTCCCGCATAGGCTGAACGCAGGGGCGCCACATCCCATCGAAAACGGTCACGGATTCGGAAATCAGCGTGTCCCTTGTATCTCTGCCATCCTTTCAACATGGTTCTTATGAGGCGGTAGAGACTGGGGCCGTTTTCTTCAAAATCCTTTCTGAATGCCTGGAGGAGATATACCTCCTCCTGCCCATCTTTTATATAGTGGTGGCGATAGTTGAAGCGGTATTGGCCGTGGGCATCTGCGCAAGAAAGCTCCGATTCGGGCAAGAGTCTTCCATCTCTCCGGTGCTCTTCATAGAGCGGTGTTCCCGGATTCGGGGTGTAAAGCATAAATTGGTGGAAATCGGTGTCATGGCTTACGGCATGCTCGATGACTTCATCGATGTTTTCCGGAGTGTGGTTTTCCATACCGATGATCGACGATCCCATAACGCGGATTCCATGGGACTGCAACGTTCTGACCAGCGTCTGTGTATCTACGGCCTTGAGCTTTTGGTACTGGGTGCTCTTGCCTTCCAGACCGATCCAGACCCAGATGATGCCCAGTCCTACTAACTGTTCAGGGGCGTAGGATTGCAGAACACTGGCGGAGCTGAAGACATTGAGGGCCCAGATTTTCCTGTTTTTTTCCATCAGTTCCAGAAGCCTGAGTGCCCGTTTCCGGTGTAACAGGAAATTTTCGTCGAGAACAAAAAAGGAGCGCACGTGGAGGTTTTCTTCGATCTGGCACATGACGGAGAAGAGTTCGTCACCCGTCTCGTAGAAATTGACAAAGTTTCCCTTGCCTCCGAAGAGGGCGGACGTCGAGCAGAAATTACAACCTATGGGGCAGCCCACGGAGGGAATCAGAATGGCGGCCGTGCGTCCCCGCCTTTGAGGCAGGTTGATTCCCATGACCCGAGCGCCGAACCCTGAGTAAACCATGGGGTGACGGACGGGCGCCTTCTCGTCCTGTCCGAGAAATCTCCGGAACCATTGGATACCGTCTCCCCTGACGATATGATTGGCGTCGATATACCCGTCGATATGCTCTTTATTGCAGATATGTCCCCCAACGATGATCGTTGCGCCAGGCCGGTGTTCTCGGATCAGTTCGCACATTTTTTTTACCTTACCTGCATTCGGAATAATGGAGCTGATCCCGATGATGTCGTACTCATTGTCCTGTATTTCTCGGACAAACTCTCCAAGGGAGGGGAAATCGAGGACGGTACAGGGCGCTTCAATGTTTGCCTGGAGCATGAGCAAACCGAAGGATCGGTGAAACATTCGGAGCGAGAATCCTCCCTGCTCGCGAGTCACCTGGTTTTGGTAGAGCTCCATGGGGTTGTTTTTCCTGCTTCCGAAGTCGTCATCCTGCGCATAAGGAGCGAAAACGCTGCTGAGCAATATCCTGGCGCGTGTTGCTTTGGGGTGTACGGTCTGCGATGCTTTCATCAAGGTTGTCATCCTTTTGTCTGGATATTTTTATGTGTGTATGATGCACATGTACTTATTTAATGGAAAAAGCAGGTAAATAAAAGGCCTTCAGGGGGGTTTTACAAAACTTTTACAATGCGGCATGCACAGGCAGGGTGCAGCCAATATTTGTCCGTTGACACACGATGTATCATGTTGTACGTATCTTATTAAGGTATACACGCGAGTCTGCGGGGAGTTTCAAGAATGAACAAATTCAAGTGGTTTTATCATCCCGTTTTAATCTTTGTTTTTTCAATTATAGCGTTAGCTGCGTCCCTCTGCCTCTATGTGTACTGGTATATCAGCGTCAGCGCAGGGTTGGCTTCGGTTATCCAGAAGTACAATCTCGATCCCAGCCAGTTTTTCGAGATCAATACGTGGGTAGTCATTCTTGTCCTTTCCATTCTTGTTGGGATCATCCTTGTCGGAATCTTTGTTATTTTTATATACAATCAAAAGACATGGCAGCTTTACCGGTTGCAGAGGAACTTCATCAACAATTTCACGCATGAGCTGAAGACACCGGTGACATCCCTGAAACTGTACCTGGAAACGTTTGCAAAACACGACCTGCCCCGTGAAGAACAGATCAAATACGTTGGGTATATGATCCAGGACGTAGAACGACTGCTGAATAACATTAACCGGATCCTCAGCCTTGCCAGGATTGAGAGCGGCAACTACTGGAAAGAATTTGTCGAAGTGGATCTGATAGGCACCATGCGGCAATTTTACCAGAGCAATGCCGATCTCTTCCGCAACTGTGAGGTAAGGATACATGGTCCCGCCGGGAAACCCCTCTACTACCCTATCAATCCGCTCCTGTTTGACATGCTTCTAATGAACATTATGACAAACGCAGTGAATTACAATGAATCGGATCATCCCAGGGTCGACGTCCATTTTATTCCCCGGAAGAAGGGGTTACACATACGGTTTGAAGATAATGGTGTCGGTATTGATAAATCGGAGATCAGGAAGATATTCAAAATGTTTTACCAGGTGGGCAATC
>DNUI01000094.1 GCA_003508565.1 Syntrophaceae bacterium | reverse complement strand
CACATTGGCGGCGCCGCCCTTTACCCCGGCATTACAGTATTTTTTCAAATTGTGTCTCGTCATGTTTGCACCGTAGATTTTTATCCAATGACTGCTCTTTGATTGTTAACATCACTTCATCCTGCTGAACAGGATGCTTCCCATAATAATCATCAATAGTGCGAAAACAACAATAATCCCAATATCCACGTAAAGGGGAAAGTTATTGAGCCCGAGGAGGGCGTACCGGACTCCGTCAACGGTATAGGTCAGGGGATTCAGCTTTACAGCCCCCTGCAGCCATATGGGGAGCCGCTCGTCGACCGGAAAGAGGGCGCCGGAAAGGAAGAAGAGCGGGAATACCACGAATGTTGCGACAAGCTGAAAACCCTCCAGGCTCTCAAACAAGGAACCGATGGCAAGACCCAGGGAAACCATCGCGATTGCAGTGATGAGCAGGATACCCAGGGCGAGGGGGATTCCCCAGAGATTGACGGCGGGGAACAAAAAAGAGAAGGCAAAAAGTATCAGTACCTGGATGATGATGTCAGTGCAACCGCCGAGTACCTTTCCAAAGAAAATACTCACGCGCGACACCGGCGCGACAAGCACGGCTTTCAGCACGTCTATCTTCCGGTCCCAGATAATGTAGAGTCCGAAAAAAACCGATCCGAAGAGCACCGACATAGAGAGGATCCCCGGGTATATGTAATCCCGATAATTGACCCCGCCAACGCTGAAACTGGCTCCCACACCACTCCCAAAAAGGAAAAGCCACAGCAGTGGCTGGACCACACTGGCGACCACCCGGCTCTTTTCTCGTTGAAAAATCTTGAACTCACGCCACCAGACAGCGTATATGCCCCGCAGTTCTCTTTTGAAATGTCCCTCATGCATGAGATCAATTCCCTCTCTGGCGATAACGAGCCGCGGATTCAACCCAGCCGCCGGTGTCCTCTGTGTACTCTTCCCGTATATCCCGTCCGGTCAGCTTAATGAATACGTCGTTGAGCGTGGGCGCCCTTGTCTCCACTGACTCCACGTTCCGTATTCTCGAGAGAAGGTCGGGCAGATGGAGATGGGCCTCTTTCATAGTAATCTCCACCATGCCGCCGTTCAGTGCTACTCCCGAGACATAAGGCAGGCCGCGTAGAGTGTCAAGAGGAGGGTCATTCACACGCATGACAACCATATACCCCCCCAGCGAATCCTTCAGCTCCTCAGGAGTGCCGAGGGCAATGATGCGCCCGTAATCGATGATTCCAACGCGGTCGCAGACCTGCTCCGCCTCCTCCATGTAATGGGTGGTGAGCACAACGGTAATGCCCTCGTTTTCCGCCATCTTCTTTATATAATCCCATATGCGTGCCCGTGTCTGCGGGTCGAGCCCCAGCGTTGGCTCGTCGAGGAAAAGCACCGCCGGCCGATGCAAAAGACCGCGAACCAGTTCAAGCCGCCGCCGCATTCCGCCTGAGTACGTACGTGTGATGTCATGAGCGCGATCCTTCAGGTCGACAAGATCAAGCATCTCTTCAATTCTTGCTTTTCGGATTACGGAAGGAATGCCATAAAGGCGGGCATGGAGCTCAAGGTTTTCGATGCCGGTAAGAATAGTATCAAGGGTGAGATCCTGGAAGACGATGCCCACATTGCGCCGCACCTCCGCAGGCTTATTCACTATGTCATAACCGGCGATTGAGGCGCTGCCTGAGCTCGGGCGAAGGATGGTACAGAGCATCCCGATAGTCGTGGTTTTACCTGCACCATTGGGACCCAGGAGGCCGAATATCTCACCTTTCTCTATAGAGAGGTCAATACCCCGAACAGCCTGTATCTTTCCGTATGATTTCGCGAGAGCCCTGGTCTCTATAATGGCCATTTCGTATGAAACTCCTTCGTTCGTTGATTGAGTATAGAAACAAGGATATGCTACGTCAAGAAGAAAGGATTTTTTACTATGGTAAATTGCAGAAACGTTGTATATTTTTACCGGCCTGATGTGAGGAAACAGGAGGTTAATGATGGCACCACATGATCGGATTTCGCTTTTGCAGAAAAATCTGTCAGAACAGGAGTTGTCAGGAGCGCTGATCTTGTATTCGCGGGATGTTTTTTATTACACGGGCACGGCACAGCCTTCATACCTCGTGGTTCTTCCGGATGATTACCGTCTGTTCGTGCGGAGCGGTTATGATTTCGCCCGCAATGAAGTATTCATAGATAAAGAAAAAATCGAAGAAGAACGCCGTCTGGACACCATTTTCAAAAAGATTTTTTGTGACCCCAAACAAGAGACTATCCGCATAGGAACGGAACTTGATGCCGTGACGGGAGAACAATTCCGGCAATTAAAAAAAACTTTTCCCCATTGTGAATTTGTGAACATTACGCCCGTCATTCTGGAGCAGAGAAAAACGAAAGACCCGTCAGAAATTGAAAAAATCAGAAAAGCCTGTGATGCCATTCACCGGGGGCACGAAGCTGTCCTTGCCACCTTGAAAGAGGGAATCACAGAGCTGGAACTTGCCGCTGCTGTTGAGAACGCCCATCGCCTGGCAGGGCATGAAGGAATCTTCTTTATCCGGCAACCGGATTTTTTTATGAGCCGCGGCCCCATTTCCTCGGGAGAAAACCTTTTCAGGATCAGCGGTGTTGTGTACACAATTACCGGCGTGGGACTCAGCCCGGCTGTACCGGCAGGGCCTTCGCGAAAAAGGATAGTACAAGGAGACCTTGTTATGGTTGACATACCTGTAATGGTTGAGGGGTATCACGCTGACCAGACGAGAACCTACTCTCTTGGCAAGACCGGTGAAGCCGCCATGTCCATGTATAACGATTTAAAGGCCATTGCCGACCATCTCATCGATCATATAAGACCGGGAATGAAGTGCAGTGATATTTATAGGATAGCCGTCGAAAGAGCGAATACCCTCGGCAGGGAGGGTCAGTTCCAGAATTTCGGCCGGGGCAGGAGGTCACGGCTCATTGGCCACGGGATCGGCCTGGAACTGAACGAACCTCCCATTCCGTCAGAATACGATCATTCCACGGTGGATAATGGCTATGTCATTGCCCTGGATATGCACATGATGGACGAGTCTGCCGGGGTCGTGAAGCTGGAGGACATGGTTCTTATTACACAGGGAGGTAACGAAATTTTAACGAGAACTCCCCGTGATCTGTTTGAATTATAATAACAAGGGAGGTTTACAATGAAGGTTGTAGGGATAAACGGGAGCGCCCGCAAGGACGGCAATACGGCAATTCTTATCAATGTGGCGTTTGATGAATTAAAAAAAGAAGGAATTGAGACCGAAATGATGCAGTTCGCGGGAAAGCCCCCCCAGGGCTGCATTGCCTGTTACAAGTGTTTTGAAAACAAGAACCGCCGGTGTGCCGTAGAGAAAGATATTCTCAACGATTGCATCGGAAAACTTCTCGAAGCCGATGGTATAGTGCTGGGTTCACCTACATATTTCTCCGATGTTTCATCGGGTATGAGGGCGTTTATTGAACGCTGCGGCTTTGTTGCACGAGCAAACGACTATATGCTGAAATACAAGGTAGGTGCCGGGGTTATCGCGGTGCGCCGAGCCGGCGCAATCCCTGCGTTCAACTCCCTGATGCTGTTCCTCCATTATATGCAGATGATCATTCCCGGCTCCAGCTACTGGAATCTTGGTATCGGAAGAAACCCCGGTGATGTTGTGAGCGACGAGGAAGGCATTCAGACCATGAAGTCGCTCGGGCAGAACATGGCATGGGTACTTAAAAAACTCCATGGTTAAGATTCTTGCGGGTCGTGAACCGCAGTGAAACATGATAAAATGAAGTTCTTTTCCAGCGTATAATTCTCAAATTGAATATTTTCTTGTTTCCTTACGCTATAAAAATTACTTTTCCTCATTACCTGTTCAGCAGGGAGATAGTATGGAAAATAAAGACAGTTGCGGGATATGCAAAAATACAAAGGCTTTTGCACAATGTCCGGGATGCGAAATACTGATATGTGAACATTGCTCCCGTTTTGAACTGATAGGCTCCGGGTGTGGATGCGTCTGGCCCGTGTATTATTGCTCTTCGTGCGCGTATAACCCTATGATAAATCCGAACGCCATATTTAGAAATCCGGCGGAATCGAAATGAAAGGCAGATTTCTTGACCGTCTCATGGGAGGGGATATGGAATATTTTATAAAATTGCTCATAAGTGTTATCATAATAATTGTGTGCACACAGATCGGAAGAAAGTTCCCCACCCTTAGCGGGCTGATCGCCACAATGCCCCTGGTAAGCGTCATCATTCTCGTCTGGATATATTCAGACAATCCCGGTAATTTCAAACTGATGGAAGATTTTACAAAAGCTGCCCTGTGGGGGATTCTGCCCAGTATCCTGTTTTTCCTCGCTGCCTATTTCTGTTTCATACAACACTATCCTCTCAGTATTGTTCTTAGCGTGAGTTTCGGCACATGGTTAATGGGAGCTTTCGTACATCAGTGGCTTCTACGGTGAGGTAAAAAATGAAGGATGCTCACTTCTGAGAAAATTGATATAGTACCGAAATTGAAGCTCTCCGCAGCACGCTACGGGGAATGCGCTCGCTACAGGATTCAGGCGTCCAAGGACGCAGCGAATCAGCAGAGAGCTGTGAGTTCAGAGCTCATTGAAAACAATCCATTGAATCATCGCAGTTTTTACAATCAAATAGGGGAGGAATCATACATGATAACTATTCACCCGGATACCTATAAATGCATTGTCTTTTTTACCGGAGCGGGCATGTCGGCTGAAAGCGGTGTCCCCACCTATCGAGGCAGAGGGGGGGTATGGAGTCAGTACAACTGGGAAGAATACGCGTGTCAGGAGGCATTTGACGGGGATGCGGAGAAAGTCCTTAAATTCCATCAACTGAGAAGGCAGTCGGTATTGACATGCACAC
>DNUI01000188.1 GCA_003508565.1 Syntrophaceae bacterium | reverse complement strand
CTGATAACTGTGTCAGTTTTAATGGAAAAACGCTGCAAATCCCCTCTAATAAATACCGCTGTCATTACGTAAGGGTCAGGGTAAGAGTACATTACTCCATGGACGGATCAATGGCTATTTTTCATGGCCCGCGTAAATTGGCTGATTATGATAAACAAGGAAAGTTAAAAGAACTAAAAAAGAAAAAGGCAGCGTAAGTCCGCCGCTCGCCAAAATCGAAGGAAAGGGGCTTCAGGCTACGCCTTCCGCCCCTTTCCTTAAGCATAGTAAAAGAGGACATCTCATTTGCTACAGAATAGGACAAATCTATTTGTTGCTAACACCGGTGATATTTTAAAAACATAGATTGAATCAGAGATTTAAAAATGATAATCAACTACTAAGCTTAATGATATTGATATATTTTACTTTGCACCAGAATCCAATTATGCTAAGCATCTGACCATTCGGTTTTTTATATCTACACTGTGGCCCATATGATGAGGTATTACTATGAATTATCTCCGATCATCAGCTTTTTTTCTCATTCTTATATCATGTATCTTTCTATCTGCCGCCTTCAACATCGTCCTTGCGAAAGATGAAACAGCTCATCTTGAATTTCGAAAAACAGCTGCATCCCTTTCAAAAAAGCGTCCTTATGTTGTCAAAAAAGGTGAGTGGCTCTTTGATATATTACGAACACAGGTTGGCATTACATCAGGCCGATATACCATAATAAAGGCTCTTAATCCCCAAATAAAAGATATAGATAAAATTGAACCCGGCGATGTAATATATCTCCCCGACATAGATCCTCGTGGCGAAGGGTCAATGAATTATATTATCAAGAAAGGTGATTCCATAACCAGAATTGTTATCCGTCATTTACAAGTTAACTCTTCAGAATTGCACAAAACCATAAATCTTATTAAACGACTAAATCCCTATATTAAAAACTATGACCTGATTTATCCCGGACATGCATTGCAACTGCCACGAAAAGAGATTCTCCTTGGCAAACAAGAAGATAGGGGTTCAGAGGCTGAGACATTGTTTCAAATCAAAGATGATCCCAAAGAAAAGCAGGCTATATTGCCGGCAATACACCTGGCAATTGTTGGGCATGTGATCAACCGTATGAACGGAACCCTTTTAACAGCAGGTAAATATTATATACCTCTTCCTCAAGCAAGACAGGTAACTATTGCATGCTCTACAATTCCGGTTGTTGAACTTGACGATGGAAGCGTGATTTTCCTGGATTTTGCTGATCGAATACCGGATGCTCTCAATACCATCATCAAAGCGAACTGGAAAAATTACACATTTCTAAAAGTCAATAGTCTTGAGGGCACGGCAGCCATTCTTATGAAAATAATCGACACATCGAATGCCTATGCAATGACAAAAAGCACGAATCCACTCATAGTCGGAGAATTCCCACGGACAACCATTGCCGTCGATTGGCTGATCACAAAGAAGAACCCCTCCGACAAATCGTATTCACAGGGGTTGTCCTTTATTAGGGATATATCACATCTCTTGCCCAGAAATTTGATTGTGTACGCGGAGAAACATGGTTTGATCGTTACAGAAATCCTTGATGGTCAAGGTGTTATAAGTGCCCCGGTTGAACAATATACAATGCCTCAGTTATCTACTCTATCCTCCGGCACAAACATTGAACTTGCCGATGCGCTTCTTATTTTGCTTGGTTACTCAACAGCGAAAGATTCTGAGATTGTTGCAGATGAAAAAGGCAAAGATAATTTTAACCTATCCATGAAAACTGACCTGCTTGCAAAAAAAGGGAATAAAAATGTCGCAGTATTTCACTCGAGAAAAATCTCCCAGCAGTACATAGACAATCTGAAAAACAGTGGAACGGAGGTCGCCTTATTTGAGGATGGAGAACCTCTCAAATCCGTTATTGGAAAAATTCTACAGGCAGCTAAGATTCCTTTCTCGTATGAAACCTTTTTGTTTTCATTTCCTGAAAAGACATCTTACCCAAAGGGCACCATCAGCTTCCCCGCCTTTAAAATAGCACAGGACAAAGGATATATCTATCTGACTGAATCCGACATTGATCGTGATATCTATGGACTGCTCAATAACAAGTCGGGCGTAACCATAGTTAAGTACTGAGGTTCATCCCCCAAAATGCTGACATCGCCTTAAATGTTCAAGGGATTACGCATGTCAGTGTATGATTTAGACATTTAAATCCGTTCCGTCATCTTCACAACAGATTGGGAGCATCACTATTATTGAAAGTAAAAGGAATAGCTTTATTTTCCGGAGGCCTGGATAGCATACTTGCAGTAAAGATCATTATGTCGCAAGGTATTGAAGTTTTGGGGCTCACGTACAAAACCCCTTTTTTTGGCGATACAAAGGCCAAGACTTCGGCAAAGAAAATCGGTCTTCCCCTCACAGTACTAGACATTACTGAAGAACATCTGGAAATGGTAAAGGCCCCTAGACATGGATATGGGAAGAACATGAATCCATGCATAGATTGTCATACGCTCATGTTGAAAATTGCCGGAGGTATAATGAAAGATACAGGGGCTGATTTTATATTCACGGGGGAAGTACTCGGCCAGCGTGCCATGTCCCAGACGAAACAGTCCCTCCATGTAGTCGCAAAAAATTCAGGCTGTCAGGACTATATTATAAGACCTTTAAGCGCAAAGCTCCTCCCTGAAACAAAACCGGAAATTGAAGGAAAGGTGGATCGTCAAAGACTTCTTGCCATCCGCGGAAAAGGCAGAAAAAATCAGATTGAGCTTGCACATCATTACGGTATTACAGATTACGCTGCCCCCGCGGGAGGATGTCTGCTCACCGATCCCATGTTTTCAAAAAGGCTCAGGGATCTGTTCACGCATCACAAGGATTTCCGGATCAGAGATGTAGAGCTTCTTAAATATGGCAGACAATTTCGCATTGACCCTTCTTCCAAGGTTGTTGTTGGGCGGAATATATTTGAAAACGAGGTGCTCCAGAAATTGTCTGAGGGGGGGGACGCGTTACTTCACATGGCACATTTTCCCGGACCGACGGTGCTCGTTCCCTATAAACGCGATGACGCAACACTCCTCCATGCCGCCTCTCTCTGCGCTCTCTATAGTGATGCCCCAAAAGATGAGGAAGTTGTTGTTCTTTGCAGGAAAGGAGATACCTGCCACGCCATCAGGATAAAAGCTGCAAAGAAAGAAGAGGCTGAGCGGTGGATGACATGATACTTATGTCACGGCAGATGCTGCGGCCTTAACAAATCATAGACCGTCTTTACAGGGTTAAAAGTTTCGATGGGTACTTCCACAAAAATAGTATTCCAGAAAGCCATGGAACCATTCCAAAGACCCGGAAGTTCGAGTGCTCTGAGGTCCCTGCCCTTCTCCGATTTCTGTGATATAAAATACGATTTGTTATCCACAAACTCATGCAAATCAAATTTCTGTGCACGGTAGTCTCTTATCCCACACACAAGATCTACCGGATTGAAATGGGTTGCCGAATTCCATATGTCCTTCTGCTCTTTGGAATTTGAGTCTATCTGTGATTGTTCTAATATCTGGAGAGATTGTGTACCATCTTCTTCGTCTACCCAAAATGGACCTCCCCCCGGCTCTCCTTCATTTTTAACCATGCCGCATACCCGAATAGGTCTGTTCAGTTTTGCAACAACACACCCGCATTTCTCTGGAAGAGATAAATTCTTAAACAATGGCGGGAACACAATGTGAAGCATCTTTTCACAAAACAATACTATCTCCGCTATTTCATCTTCACCCGGTTCTTGTTTAGCCAAGAGGCGCAGATAACTGAATATCTTATTCTGAAGGTATATGAGATAGCCCCCCAGAATCTTTTTATACAATATTGTAACCGGCTTCAATCTGTCAGAAACTATATTGTCAATATTCTTCAGAAAAATTATATCACCATCAATGCTGTTTAAATTCTCAAGAAGTGCCCCATGTCCACCGGGCCTGAACACAAGGCTGCCTTGCTGATCACGAAACGGATGGTTATCCAAATCCACCGCGATGGTATTAGTTGAAGATTTCTGAATTGAAAGAGTAGCGCAATATTTTACGTCATAACGCTTTTCATAGATATTGGTAATCCGGGACAGATAATCTTCTATCTGCTTTTGATGTTCTTCAGAAACGGTATAATGGAGACGACACATAGTGTGTGCATCTTTCACATAGAGGGCTGCCTCAACAAGATGTTCTTCAAGGGCAGTTCGATTGCCATCCGGATATGCATGAAATTTCAGGAGCGCCTTAGGGAGATTCCCGTAATTCAATCCTTTCGAAGTTAAAATAAACTCCAATATCTCGATTTTTCTCTTTGTTTCCATGAGGCGCTCTATGTCTCCGCCCTTGCCGCATATCTCATCCCTTAAATCATTAAAAAAAGCGTAACTCTTCAAGCTCTCGATGAATGCTGCACCGGCTTCCTCCGGATAAAAATTGCCTTCCTCAAAACATTTGTACCAGTCTTTAAACATGCGACTCGCCGCGCCGGAAGCAGGCACAAATTTCAGCATTCTTCCTTTCTGTACCTCCGCTTCGTACAACGCAGGTATTTTTTTTAGATCTCCCTCAGGAATGGTTACAATTCCATCATTGACAGTACACGGTCTGTTCAATTTGATCGGGAAAGTACCTTTCTTAAACCGGTCTATCTGCGCCAACACTTGATCAACGCTCTGCCCCTCTTTTTCGATTTGCTGTATATCAGCATAGGTAAATGTCATTTTAAACAACCGTGAATCACTCATACTACATGTAAGTGCGACTAAAAAGGTGCTCTTCCCTTTCCGTTCTGCTGTGGTCGGAGCACCTTCAATGTTTGATTAATAATCCTACGTATGGGAAGTTTTGTGCGTATTATTTCTTTTTTATCTTTTTCGTTACACCCTTGCGAAGCCGATTCTTTTCACGCAGTAATCGCGCTATATCTTTTTGTCTTCTCGTAACTGTTTCTTTGGACATCGGTAATTCAGTCTTTTATATAAAATTGCATCTTTAGGCCGCCGGTCTCTACTATATCACCGTCTTTCAAATCATGCTTACTATCAATTTCTTGACCGTTTACCTTATGCGATTTTCCTCCCGCAGGAGTAATGAAATAACCATCTTTTCTCCTGTTTACAAGTGCAGCCACCTTAGGGGCAAAAAAGCCTTTTAAATGTATCCCGGCAGCATCCTCTTTGCCAATAGTTGTAACTCTCTCTTTAAGGAGATAATCCCTTTTGTCGGTCGATCCTTCAATGACAAGGAAACCACCCATGACATCGGCTTTCTCTTTATCAACTGCTGCCAGTATCTTCTTCTGGTCTTGCGGAGCAATCACCATCGTTTCATCCATGGAACGGCCCCGTACGGCAAAGCTTTTTGAGTCTGTATCCCTGACTTTATCGGATACGATCTCAAGAGTATGGACACCGATCAGGATGATATCGCCGTTATACAATTCGCATTTCTGAATTTTCTGGCCATTTACATACGTACCGTTAAGGCTGTTAGCATCCTCAATGAATAGGGAATCACCCATCTTATTGATCTGAGCATGGCGGCCCGATACAGCTTGATTATCGATAACAATTCCATTTTCCGCTTTTCTCCCGATAGTGATAAGATCCTCATCAAGCGGTATCTCCTTTACCACGGCTTCTTTAAATTTCAGTAAAACCTTTGCCATATTTTACCTCCTGAACCATTCTTGTATGTTTAATAAAAACGAATACCGACATTTTTTTCTCATATATCCTGCAATAACTGTTATGTTGTCCTTGCCGCCATTAGTATTGGCCATATTGATCAGTGTTTCGCACGCTGATGCAGGATCGTTTGTCGACGCTACGACAGAGAGAATATCATCATCAGAAACCATGGAATTGAGACCGTCTGTACATAGTATCAAAATATCGCCGCCCGCCAGAGTCAACTCATCAACATCCACATCTACATCGGACCTTGTACCAAGAGCTCTTGTTAACACATGCTTCATCTCAGATTTTTGCGCTTCTTCTTTTGTCAATAACTCACGCTTCATCTGCTCATACACAACTGAGTGATCATCGGTCAACTGTTCGATATTGCCGGCCCTCACAAGATACACCCTGCTATCACCAACGTGGGCGATGCTGAGTCTATTTCCATTCAGTAAAGCCGCCGCGACAGTAGTTCCCATTCCCTGCCAGGCGGAATTGCTCTTTGCCGCTTCATAGATAGCCTTGTTGGCAAAGCTCACCGCGGAGCCAACATCGATCGCTGTCTC
>DNUI01000155.1 GCA_003508565.1 Syntrophaceae bacterium | reverse complement strand
AAACTTTTTGACCTTTGTACACAAGTGAATGTCCCCTCTTTGGAAGGTAGTTTTTACTAATTTAAGATATACTGCAAGAGTGAAAGATTTTTACGAGTAGAGGATTTTTACATTTCTGTCTTATCCTTCCTACAAGTCTTACCCTTTCATTTTTTAGTGTATTGCGGATTTGTGGTGTTGTAATTCTTTATAAAAGGATAGATTGAAAACAAAAACCCGTTTTACAAAAGATGCGGGGTTTTGTGTTATTGAGGTAATTAAGATAGAGTGTCGGTAATATTTCGCTTTTCACCATTGAAAATTTTTGATATCCATTCCAGATAAATCAGGATAAAAAGGAGGGAATAAACATGAGAAAAAGAGTGCTAATGTTTTCCTGCGTTGTGGTGTGTTTTGGTATCCTCATTGGCGGGCTGTCGGATACTCATGCCCAGTCTCTGCCTGATCTTGTGGTCACGAAGCTCGCGTGCGTGGCAGGTGAGGGTAGGTTGCAGATCACGGTTGCAAACAAAAGCATCGCCGCGCTACCAATTTATGCGAATCCGATGGCGGATGTGTATTTTGGCGCGATGAAGGTAGGGATTGTAAATCTCAAATCTCCAACTTCAGGTAGCATTTTAAAGGCAAATGGTGTTGCAACCTATCTCACCTACTTTGTCATCCCCAGCACAATAGCAGTGAAAGTGGTTGTTGACCCGTTGAAGACCATCAAGGAGTCGAATGAATTGAATAACTCTTTAACCCAGACCCTCGCTGCCTGCATGTCGCAAGTTAATTTGGACTATCAGATTAAGTGAATTGAGTAATGTCAACCAATTTGTTGGGTATAGCAGGGTTGAATAAGCCCTGCTTTTTTTATCCAATCTTTCCACCCGTAATCCTCAACTCTGATAATTATCCACCACTGAACAGTAGTAGGTGCTATAGGTAACACCAATTGTTCCTTCCTGTAGTCGTTATTCTTGCATATTGACTCACAATGCAACACTTCAAGGGGAAAGCAAGGATAGAGAAGCCTATGTTTCCGTTGACAGGAAACCTTCTTTAAGGATAATATTTAAAAAGTTATTGCTTACAGTTTATTGTGAGCGACTGATGGAGAACTAAATAAGGTTTAATGAGCAGGTTCCTCCCAAAGCCGAAAAAGTGAGGTCACCATTATTCGAGAGGCGCACTCTTATAAAATAAGGCGGAAGGAGATTCTTTTATGATGAACTTTATGGGTAGCGGTGGGCGTTGCATGATGTTTCTTGTCCTGGCGTGCATTGCAACCATTGCAGGTTGTGCCATCAACGGGGGACGGGTCAAACCTGCGGATGTCCACCTCAAGGATAAGTACCAACAGAATTACGATTTTTCGAAGATCAAATCCATTGTTGTCCTTCCTTTCTCTGAGACTTACAAGAGTGCAACAGACATCGTCTTCGGTCCGGTACACTCCAAGGACGTCATCGCCGAATCGGTGGACGTGTTTTCCATAGAATTGTTGGACGTCGGGATCAATGTCATCGACAGAACGCTTCTGGACAAGGTCTTAAGCGAGCAGAAGCTATCCCTCTCAGGGTTGATGGAAAAGCAGGATTACCAGAAGATTGGAAAACTGGTGAACGCCGATGCCATCCTCTGGGGATCCGTTTCGCTCGTCAAGCAGATCGGGAAAAGACGTGGAGAGGTTTCCGTCAGACTCATAGACGTTGGAACGGGGACCGTCGTCTACACGTCCATCGGCGAGAAGAGCGATATATGGGGAGGCGGGGACGTGACTGTCTTCAAGAATGAACTTATGTCCGCGGCAGGCAAAAAACTGGCCGCTTTTCTTAAAAAAAGCCGATAAGATTATGGAGATCACCCCCGGCTAACCCTTCTCTTTTCCCGCGATCTTGACCAAGAAGTCGCAGGTAATCAAGAACGTCATACAGAAGACTGGCGACTATTATGTTCTCGTCGCCGGTTTATTTTTTATTTAGTACTTCCTGAACCGTTGTTTTTCACTTTTTGCCCTTTTATACATCATTTCAAACGGAACTCCATGACAATCATTTCTATCAGGATCCTGTATACTCCTGGGACGCATATATCCAAGCATAACGTATCATGAACAAGAGGCGCACGCGGCGGGTCTGTCTGAAAAAGGCTTAAATATATCCTTTGAATCCCGACAAATCACAAATGTCTGTGCCCTATGCGACACGCGACGGTGCCCGGTCCCCTTTTATAAGATCACTGTTCTCCACCATCACACACCGGCACAACATCTTGTGGACAAAAATAATTGACACACACACGGAACCTTCCTATATTTCATATGTAAGAAAAAAATGTCTTATCAAAAAAAACAAACAAACAAATCAAAAAAATATCAAAAAATACAAGTGGCTCGGCTCGTGGGTCTTTACACTGCACGGGAGAAGAAGCATTGATTTTAGACGACACAGGTCGATGAAATTGATGTAACAGTATATAAAAGGAGGCAGGACATGGGTGTAACATATGTGAAAGAACCTTCTGGTCTCTATGTCATTCGCATGTCGGGCATCTTCACGGATCAGGACCGAAAGGGAGTGGAAAATTTCGGAAGGGAAACGATAGACCGCAGCGAGAAGGTCAAGGTGTTAATCCTTGCGGAAGGATTTTCCGGTTGGGCGGGGGAGGTGGAAGCCCTGATGAAGGGAAGCCTCCACACCGACGAGGTCATGGGGGCCATCGTTCCCACAGCAGCGGGGCTTCGCACTTCGCGCAGGATCAGCCACGCCTTTGTCATGGACGTTCCCACGTACCCCAAGATGTTTATCATTACCGATGCGGCAGTCAACATCTTCCCGAACCTGGAAGACAAGCGCGACATCGTCCAGAACGCCATCGACCTGACCCGCGCGCTCGGCGTCGAAATTCCCAAGGTAGGTATCCTGTCAGCAGTCGAGACGGTGAACAGCAAGATCCCTTCCACCCTGGAGGCAGCCTCCCTTTGCAAGATGGCCGAGCGGGGCCAGATCACCGGCAGCATTCTCGACGGGCCCCTGGCCTTCGACAACGCCATCAGCGCCCAGGCCGCGAGAGTCAAGGGCATTACCTCACTCGTCAGCGGGGACGTGGACATCCTGCTGGCACCGGATCTGGAAGCGGGCAACATGCTATTTAAGCAGCTTACCTACCTTGCCGGCGGCGAAGGGGCAGGTATTGTGCTGGGAACACGGATTCCGGTCGTCCTGACGAGCCGGGCCGATTCCGTCCGCACACGGCTGACGTCGGCTGCGGTCATGGCGCTCGTCGCAAATGCCCGGCGGGCCGGCAAGTATGATGTGAGGTGATGGCTATGAAAGATCTCATTCTTATTCTCAATGCCGGGTCGTCCAGCCTGAAGTTTACTCTTTTCATCGACAAGGATGAAAAGCTGGAGGCCCTCTACGTTGGTCAGGTTGAAGGTATCGTCACCGAGCCCCGATTCAAGTTGATGACCCCCAGAAAAATCTCGCAAACGCACCCGCGGAAAACAAATAGTGATACGACAATATTTTGTTGTACAATTGTCTTGACATATAAAAAACTTACTCCCTATACTTGATCGGTCAAAAAGGGAATTCTTATCAATCAATATCAATTCAATATTATTATCGGTCATAAAGAATTCTCCCTTCCGTCGAAATGACAAGAAAGTGAATTATGACACAGCCTCGCAGCGGAGCATCTTCAGCGACCACATTGGAACCATACAAAAAAAAGGAGATATCACATGAAAAACATCAGTAAGACTATTAGGGTTGTAGTCCTCGTGGTAGGACTCATCGCCCTCGGAGTGACGCCTGCTCTTGCCCAGGACAAGCCCGCGGACAATATGCAGATCCTTCGCGAAAAGGTCCACGCCGACAAGAAGCTCTTTGTGGCCTCGAACATGGAACTGACCGAAACCGAGGCCAAGGCCTTCTGGCCGGTATACGACAAATATCAGGACGAGCTGTTCCTTCTTCGCTCGCGCACCGTAAAATTGATCAACGACTATGCGAAAGCCTTTAA
Organism: Syntrophaceae bacterium; assembly: GCA_003508565.1. Taxonomy (GTDB): domain Bacteria; phylum Desulfobacterota; class Syntrophia; order Syntrophales; family UBA2185; genus UBA2185. Next base: position 235 of record DNUI01000155.1, on the reverse strand, counting down.
GGACATGAGCGACGATACTGCAAGGCAACTGCTTGATGAGTCTATGACAATCGAGTCTCTGGGGCTGAAACTTCGAAAGACTTATCTTCCCAGGTTCCGTCAGGCCCTTCCAGAGAAAAAGGTGGCTCGCTACTACCAGATCGAGAACAAAATCCAGGCTTCGTTGTATTATGAGCTTGCGGTGGAAATCCCGCTCGTTCAGTGAGAACGAAGAGGACAATGAAAAAAATACAGG
>DNUI01000137.1 GCA_003508565.1 Syntrophaceae bacterium | reverse complement strand
TTCATGCAGCCGTTTAAAGAGATCGCGAAGGCATTTACAACCAAAACCCGGGTTCCCGTTATGGGTGCCGTTGCCTCATCGGGCTATCTCATCGGTGAGATCATGAGTGGCGCCCCCTATGATATTGTCCTGGCGGGAGATGAAGAAAGACCTGCGGAGCTTTTCCAAAAAGACCTTGCGGAGAAACCTTTCGTTTACACCATTGGCACGGTTGTACTCTGGACGGCAAAAAAAGACCTGTGCGGCGTATCAGGCTGGCAGGAGGTTGTCAAGCACCCCTCCGTGACAGCAATTGGTGTGGCCTGGCCGAAGAACACTCAATATGGTGCCTCATCGATGTACGCCATAGAGAAAAGCCGCCTCCTGGATACGATAAAGCCTAAACTTATCTATGCGGCAAACAGCGACCAGGTTTTCGAATACGCTTTCTATGGAAGCGTGGATGTCGCCTTCTGCGCCCTTTCGTCTGCGCTATCTGAAGAGGGGAAAAAAGGCTGCTATCTCGAGGTTAAAGAAGCGCATCCCATCATACAGGCGGGATGCGTGCTGAAACCGGCGAAGGACAGGGAAGCGGTGAAAAAATTCGTGAATTTCCTCAATTCTCCGGAGGCAAAGTCCATAAAACAGAAATACGGATATCGATAAGTTCTTGATCGGCAGGAATCAGAAGAAAGGTTCAGCAATAGCCCCGGTTCGACGGGTTCCAAGACCATGATTTTTTTGTCACATGAAGGAAAGGCAGGGTCGGTTGGCTCTGCCTTTCCTTTTGGTCCGATTAAAGATCACTGAATGAACACCTGACGTGTTTACATAAGAATCACAGGTGTGCTAAGTATTTTTTACTATTTCAAAAGAATCACCGTATACATCACAACCAACAGGACTGAAATGAAAAATCAGGAAATGCTTCGCGGTGTTTTTCCACAATCAGGCAAGATTGACCATATCTATTCGTACCCTCAGTCTTACATTGCACATAGAGTCCATGAACGATGACGAAAAACCAGCTTGTCGACCTTCAGGGTCTCATAGAGAGAATAACCTTCACCAGCGAGGAAACGGGCTACACCGTTGCTCAGGTGAAGGTTTATGGCCGCATGGATTTAGTCACTGTAACAGGCAGTATGGTAAACCCCCTTCCTGGAGAAGTCATCAAGATGAAGGGGGAATGGAACAATCACCCGAAATACGGCCGGCAATTCAAGGTTGTCTTTTGTCAGACTACCACACCGGCCACTGTTCACGGGATTGAGAAATACCTCCGGTCGGGTTTGATCAAGGGAATCGGCCCGGTCATGGCCAAACGGATCGTCAGAAAATTCAAGGAAGAAACCCTGAACATAATCGAAAACGAAACGGCAATGCTTTCCGACGTGGAAGGGATCGGCACAAAGCGTATCGGCATGATCAAAAAGGCCTGGGAAGAGCAGAAAGAAATACGGGCGGTAATGATTTTTCTGCAATCCCACGGCGTGAGTTCCGGGTATGCCGCCAAGATATTCAAGCAGTACGGCAATGATGCAATAACAATAGTACAGGACAACCCCTACCGGCTTGCCACCGACATATTCGGCATTGGTTTTCTCACCGCGGACAGGATTGCCGAGAAACTGGGCTTTGCAAAAGATTCAGCCCTGAGAGCCGAATGCGGCATTCTCCATGTCCTGCACGAAATGGCAGATGAAGGCCATGTGTATTATCCCTACGAGCCATTGATTGCGAAGTGTAAGGAGATTCTGGATATAGACCGGGAAATCATTGTCAATGCCATCGGTACAATTGCTGCCGGCAACAAGATTGTCATAGAAGATATCACTACTGATACCGACGATTTGGTGGAGAACAACAAGGCCGTCTATCTCGCCGGGTACCATGTTGCCGAAAAAAACATTGCCTCCCGGTTGCAAGCCCTCATTCATGCGCCTCAATCAGTGAGAAAGATTGATCCTGAGAAGGCTGTCCGGTGGGTGCAGGAAGAGCTTTCCATAACCCTGGCGGAAAAGCAAGTTGAAGCCGTAAAGTGTGCCGGTAAAAGTAAGGTCATGGTGATCACCGGTGGTCCCGGAACGGGCAAGACAACAATCATTAACGCCGTCATCAAGATATTCGCTGCCATTAAGGCCAGCATCATGCTTGCCGCTCCTACCGGCCGGGCCGCAAAACGCATGACCGAATCCACAGGGTATGAAGCAAAGACAATCCATCGCCTGCTTGAATTCAGTATGCAAAAAGGTGGCTTTAAGAAGAATGAAGAAAGCCCGCTTGACTGCCAGCTGGTAATTGTCGATGAAGCCTCCATGCTTGATACCCTTCTGATGTATCACCTGTTAAAGGCCGTACCTGTCACCGCAACATTCATACTTGTTGGAGATGTGAACCAGTTGCCGTCAGTCGGCGCCGGAAATGTTCTGAAAGATATAATAAGCTCGGGTGTTGTGCCGGTAGTCGAGTTGCATGAGATATTCCGCCAGGCAAAGGAAAGCTCGATTATCGTCAATGCGCACAGAATCAACAAGGGTGAGTTCCCGAATTTACAACCATCACAAAAGCTTGATGACTTCTATTTTATTGAGCAGGAAGACCCGGCAAAAGTACTCGAACTGATCATTCATTGTGTGAAAGAACGTATTCCTAAGCGATTTGGTTTTGATCCCATAGACGACATTCAGGTATTGAGCCCCATGCACAAGGGAACCGTCGGCGCCGGAAACCTGAATGTTGAACTTCAAAGGGCTTTAAATAACAGGGAAGACGGGATAACAAGGGGCGGCAGGAATTACCGGATACACGATAAGGTCATGCAAATCAGAAACAACTATGACAAAGAGGTGTATAATGGCGATATTGGCAGGATCACCAATATCGACGAGGAAGCCCAGGAGGTAACAATTAAAATTGATGATCGTGAAGTACCCTATGACTACAGTGACCTGGATGAACTTGTTCATGCCTATGCAGTATCAGTCCATAAATCCCAGGGGTCCGAATATGCCGCCGTTGTCATCCCTATTATGACCCAGCATTATATGCTTCTACAGCGGAACTTACTTTATACCGGCGTAACAAGGGGAAAGAAACTCGTGGTGATAATTGGCACAAAGAAGGCCTTAGCGATTGCTGTCAAAAACAATAAACCCCAGAAAAGATATACACTGCTGCTGAGAAGATTGATGCAACCTTTATCCTGATTTGTCCTGGCCAAAACATGATAGTGCAGAAAATCTTGAAGGACTCACTTCCTGAAATGTTGTTTTTTGTAATTTTTTCCAGAATACATCATTGCAAATAAGCGTTAATCCGAAGTTGTTCAGCGGAAGAATATGAAAATATTCTACGTATTGAAAACAATTTTGGATTGACGCATGAAGAACGGAGCCGCTGCGGCAGGGACAAAATATAGCTATGGGGTTTCAATGTATCTATGGGGTTTCAATCAGGGTATGCCCCATAAAAATCCTATGCTTTCAGCATAATAAAACATGCGCTATTATAAACCATTATTTGTCACTAATGCAAGGCTCCAAATCTACCGCGCAGCGGTTTAGTTCTTCAAATGATAATCAGCAAGAGCATTAATTCCCGAAGCAATTTATCATTTGACGGTTCAATCATGTGGGAGTATATTTATCATTATTTCCTGCCTTATTCAGTGTTAACTTATAACCTAACCTCTCACCGTGTGGAGGACGGTATAAGAATGACTTTACTCAAGATTCCCCTATTAACCTCCGAAAAAGTTGAGTACCTTTTCGGAGGCATACGGAATTCACTCCCCAGAAGAAATATTTACAAAAGAAGGAGTTCTTATCACTCTTTTTAACAATCAACATATTGCTTTGGTTCAACCCGGAGAAGAAAATTCAGACAAGAAACCGTCGCTCAAAAGTCGCATCTTTCAATTATGATGTGAAAGGGGGTCCTTTGTATGGGTGCATTATACTCGTGGTTTAGAAAGCGAAAAAATAGAATCCATCCTCATATGGTATACATAGGTTTTTTTGTCGTTTTGTTTATCGGCCTACCATCAATAGGGAGTCAAAGAGCAATAGCTGCGGAACGGTCAGACCAATTTAGGGAACATCAAGATCAACTGAACGTGGACTACAAAGAGCATGAAGATTTCAATACGTGGGCAAAAAAAAGGGACACAATTGGCTGATCAACAAAGCCTTCAAGTTTCTCAAATACAATTTATCTGCTTACCTCCCTAATGGATTGGACGAAAAATATGTTCATTATGGTGTCGGATTTGCGGATTATCCCTGGTTTGGCCCCCCCGGCTCTTTTAGTAGTGAGTTCCCAAACGGAAGACGTGTTAAAAGTGTTCGAGAAGACCTTTGGGGAACGCGACCGGTGCCAGCACAACCCAGCATAGAGATTAAATACAATCCAAAATATGGTGAAAGTTCAAAAGAGGGAAAAGAAAAACCTAATTTATATCTAAACACTCGTTATGTAATTTCGTATGTTTTCGGCGCCGAAAGACCTATTTTAGCAGTGGAAAATTCTTCGCATTACCCACATGATACGGAGTTAAGGGCCGATGGTTCCTGGGGTTGTACCAATATTGTGGTGCAGGGACGTGGATGGTAAAGGGCGACCGGTATGCTATAAAGCTATATGAATTAGCGCGTTGTTTCTGGCCAAACAGTGTGGAACTGGACCTATCTCTCAATGAATTAACAAAGATTCAAACGCCTGGCCGACTATCCAACACTTGTGGGACTGGATCAGATGGCCATGTTGAAGTACCGGCGACGTACCTTGGTGGTAACCCTTTTGTGCTTACAAGACAAGGAACAGCAACTTGGCCAATTTGGGTACCAGACATATATGCACCGGAGAAGCTTACGCAAGCGAGACCACCCCGTTCAACACGTGCCTCTACGATTTATTTGGGTTGGGCTCTTCACATCCTGCATGATCTTTCACACCCATACCATGCTATGAATAAAGTAGGCCCATTTCACGGTTGCTTGGAAAAAGACCTTGATGACTGGATTCAGGCGGGAAAGTTCGAACACTTGCCAGTACTCACCCCTTTAAAAGGTGTACCCAAGTATCAGTATTCTAACAAGACAGTTTATTGGCCAGACTTTTATGGCGAGTTCTCTATTGGACCATATGACCACTGTCGTAAGTACTCTGATATGGAGATGCCTCATCGTTTTGCAGAAGTTATTAGAGCAGCAAAGGTATCCTTCGAGGAAATCCGTGTAGGTTGCATACATTCACTGAAGAACCAACTTGAAATACTTAAGGTTAAACTAAATACGCCCTTGCCAGGTTTAACCTTGCAACAAAGAATGATGTTAGAGACGGAAATAAGAACTACAGAGATGAAAATTAAAGAAGTGGAGAAAAAATCTCTTGCAGCATCTGAATACCTGATGGATGTCGCTTTGAAGAACACTATCATGATGATTACCTGTCTCCGGAGAGATGCCGGATACACGGGATACATAAAAAATAAGTTTCATAAACCCGTGGAAGGCGCAAACATTACATTTTTGAGCAAAGATGGCAAAATTACAAAAAGCACCAGGTCACAACGTGGGGGTTTATATTTAGTGTCTCTACCTAAGCTCGGTGTATATGACATTCACGTAACTATTCCTAATTATAATTACCGACCGACTAGGCCTGCTATACTTGAGAAGGGAGGTTTCTATAGTTACGACATAGTTTTACCAATTTCCCAGTAAGTAGGTAAAAGGCAGAATATAAGGGAATAAACGGTGCCTGATGTCACGGAGTAAAAAAGATTACCGTTGCACGCACCTCATCAATAAAAGCCACTAGAGGTGATTAGAAAGGCCTACGAGTCGATGACACCGGGCAGTGACAAACAGGACATACTTGACGGCGGATGCCTGGTATTCAATATGGTTATAATCTACTTGGACTTGTGGGGACTAAGGGAAAAGTTTATGAAGTAGATCCCATTTCATTGTCATATAAACCTAAGGCAGGGTCATGCATGCTTCTGCCTTAAGTTTATTTCATTTGTTAATTAACAAGATGCCTTTTGCTTGAAGAGTCGAGATTATTCTACCCCGATCCAAGCATCGCTTGTTCATTTTTGTTGATAAATCCTGATAATTAATTTAACAATAGATTAGATATGCCAATTAGAGGTAAAATTACATTTTATAACTGTCACTTAAACGAACATAGAGGACAACAATTATGACTGCTAGTATGGAGGATAGAAGGAAGACAATACATTTATCAGGGGTGCTCGTAGTTGTGATATTTTTAAACCTCCTCGTATTCTTAACGTATGCAAATATATTATCAGCCGCATGTATGGAAGGAAACTGTGATTATGGCCAGGGAACATATATTCGTTCAGACGGTTCCAAGTATGTTGGTGAATTCAAGAACGGTAAATTTAATGGCCAGGGAACATATACCAATCCAGACGGTTCAAAGTATGTTGGTGAATTCACGGATGATAGATTGAATGGCCAGGGAACATATACTTTTCCAGACGGTTCAGAGTATGATGGTGAATTCACGGACAATAAACGAACAGGCCGGGGAAGATATACTTTTTCAGATCGTTCCAGGTATGTTGGTGAATTCAAGGATGGTAAATTTAATGGCCAGGGAGAATACACTCTTCCAAATGGTTCCAAGTATGTTGGTGAATTCAAGGACGGTAAAATTAATGGCCAGGGAACATATACTAATCCCGATGGTTCCAAGTGTGTCGGTGAATTCAAGGACGGTAAAATTAATTGCCAGGACGCTCACGGGAAACGAACAGAGCCCAGCAGTGATGGGGAAGGCCTATGACGCGTCATGGCAGTTTTGAAGAAGTGAGGATCAGGGTTTTCTAAATGAGGTTTGTGACCACCCGCGAGCATAACAGAAGGCTTTTCTTAAGAGAGCCCTCTTTTTTTCCTGTGATGCTTTCGAACAGTATTCATTGATTTTTAAAATTTGCATTTTTAAGGAGTTGTAGGCGCATTGTGCAATTCCCTCCGATCACAGCCAATGTTGCCCACCCTATAATTCTTAATATCCTATCATGTCACCTCGTATAATCTCCACAGTCCCCGAGACCTCATAACAAAGAATATGGGAATGTATCATGACCACGAACGAAGGAATCCCTTTGTTTAAGTAGTATCTTCAGGTAAACCACACACAGGGGACTCTTGATAGTTATCGCGTATGTCTCAATAGGTTTGCGGCGCTCTATGGACAAAGATCATTGGATGCCATTACCCCT
>DNUI01000102.1 GCA_003508565.1 Syntrophaceae bacterium | reverse complement strand
TTCACTCCCGGCTGTGGACAAGGCCCATCATAGCAAGCAGAAGGATAGCGAGACCGATTCCCAGATAGGGAAAAGTGGCGCTATCGAACTTTAATGCGCCGTCATTCAAGAGTAGCGAGTTCGAGAAGTAGCAGCAGTAAATTAAAAAGCAGTAGTTAAGAACCAGGGCCAGTCTCGGGTAACCGAAAACCAATGCGAAGGTTGTCAGGGATATTAGAGTAAGTACCTGAGCGATTGATACTGCTATTTCTGTTGATAATATTGTTTCCATTTTTTTCTCCCCCTTATTTTAAGTAAGAGCTTTTGTGTTACTCTGTGTTTGAAACGCCCTTTTGGTGGGAATTTACTTCAAAAGTGAGTAAAAAACTGTGATGGAGATCACTCAATATTGATTTTACAGGGGAGTATGGGTTTCTCTTTGGATACTTTAATCAGGTGTGGCAACTATTTTATTAAAGACAGTCTCCGGGATATTTCTTTTAAAATTACAAAGTGTTGTTTTTTCAACTCTCTCAGTATCTGCATGAAACGGCAAGAAAAAAAGATATAAGGATGATTGCCGTCTGTACGTGTATTACAGGTATAATTTACTACCTTTTGCCGCGACCGCCTCTAAAACCTCCACCAGAGTTTGAAGGGTAGGGTCGTGTTCTTCCTCTGTCTCTATCCTTTTTCGGTCTGGCTTCGCTCACAACAATTGTTTTTTCATCAAGCTGGCCACCATTAAATTTTTGAATAGCTTCTTTTGCTTCATCTTCGGAGGCCATCTCCACAAAACCGAATCCTTTGGAGAGACCGGTCAACCTGTCTCTTATAATATTCACGGAGAGAACTTTGCCTGCGGCGGAAAAATTTGCCCTTAAATCATCTTCGGTAACATTGCCAGAAAGATTGCCGATGTATAGTTTTTTGTTCATTGTTTTGTCTCCTTTCGGTAGTTTGCGCAAAGATGCCGGCAAATGGAAAAAGGCACCCCCGCGCAGGTGTTTACAGGAGTGCCTCTTGTTTTGCAGAATATTCTCTCAGGCTGTCCTCACGTTCACAGCAGACGGCCCTTTAGGACTTTGCTGAACGTCAAATTTGACGCGCTGGCCCTCAGATAGTGTCTTAAAACCACTGTCTTGTATGGCGCTGAAGTGGACAAATACATCGCCACCTTCATCGTTGGCAATAAATCCGAAGCCTTTTTTCTCATTAAACCACTTAACGATTCCTTCTGACATTGTGTGCATCCTCCTTTCTTAGATTTTTCAAAAGTTGGATTATCACGATGACAGAAAGAACAATCCATCATAATTCCGGAGAACATGATGGTTAACCTTGTACTTCAAATGCTTCTACCCAACTTTTATATTCCCCTGAACTGCAAATAAACAAAAAATAATTCTTCAGCTTAGGGGTTTGTATATTTATAATGGCCCATTTTTAAAGTCAAGTATTTTCTATAATATCAACTTTGTTACCCTATGACCTTCTATGGTCTCTTTTTTGCTTTCCTCGATCAGGGAGAGCCTCGTTGATCTTCAATGACCTTCCCTTGAAGTCAGAGCCGTTTAATGCTTTTTTTGCCTTTTCAGCTTCTGATTGGTTGGACATTTCTACGAACCCGAATCCTCTTCCCTCGACGATATTCACGTGCTGGACAGTTCCATAGGTGGAAAAAAGTTCTTGAAGTTGATCAACCGTCACACCATATCCAAGGTTCCCGACGTAAAGCTTGCATCCTTGCATTCTACACCCACCCTTTCTTTTTCCCCTTCTGCATTTACTGATCCGACTTTATCATCTCCGAATTACACGGCAAGAATTATTACAAAAAACAGATTAATTAATTTCCATGAGTTGGATCTCAAAAATCAGATCTTTCCCTGCCAGGGGATAGTTTCCATCAAATGTAACGTCTGTGTCAGACATATCGACTATCGTCACCTCGATAATGTGACCGTCATTACGACGGAATCGCAGCACCTGGCCGATACTCGGCTCAAGATCGGCAGGAAGCTGATCCCGGCCAAAAACTACGACCATTTCTTCATTGTGTGGGCCATAGGCCATGTCGGAATTGATTCTCACGGTTTTTGTTTCTCCCGTTCTCATTCCCATAACAGCCTCTTCAAACCCGGGAATGACCTGACAGCCACCGATTGTAAATTCCAAAGGATCACAATCCAGGGAGGAATCGAATACTGTACCATCATCAAACGTTCCCTTGTAATGTACCTTCACATTATCGCCTGCACTTACCTGCTTCATTCATTAACTCCTTTCCATTTGTATGGTATGCCCTTTGGACAGATAAAAAGCGGATTTCCTGTTGCGGGCCTTCCTCGCCATGAATAGTTGTTGTAGTCAAATTCATATCTACCATTAAATTTCAGGGTGCCTCGTTTGCGGCTTCTCTGGGAACCATCACATCCGTGGAACCTTCCAATTTTTGCTGTTCCATGAGAATGATAGGTCGGCGGGTTATATGGACCAGGTTTCTTTGGAAAAGATGTATTCAGACAGGCTGATCAGTAATGGGTTATATGTGCATACATTGCTTAGTACACTTACATGAATGAATTGAATGGTCAAGTTTTTTATTGTGTTCTCTACCGCATACCGCGAAATCAACGATTTACGGAATCCTGCCTGCCTGCCTGAGGCTTGTAATGATTTGATTGATCCTGGGGAGTGCTTCCATGGCTGCTTTTTCCCCCTCCAGGATGGCTTCATGCCTTTTGGAAAAATCGGCTGATCCTATATGTCCCACATTTGGTTTGATCACTACGTCTGCCCTGCCGATTTGTACCTGAGTCATTCTTCCGTACATAATATTTACTGATTGCAGTATGGTTTCAACAGTGCTCGTGGGTGATGAATTATCAATGCTTGCTGAAATATCAACGGCGATAACCACATCGGCGCCGTATCTTCGTGCCGCATCAACAGCCAGTGGACTCACCACACCCCCGTCCGCATAAGTATTATCGGAAATTTGTACCGGCCTGAATATACCAGGGATGGAGCAGCTTGCCCGTACCGCAGTTCCTGCATTGCCTTTACCGAAGACAACCTCTTCCCCTGTTCTTATATTGGTAGCGACGGCATGAAAAGGAATCTGCAGTTTTTCAATGGCAGTGTCCTTCAATGCCCAGTTTACATAACTTTCCAGTTTTTCTCCCTTGACGAAACCATTGTCAGGAATTGTCAGGTCAATAAGCTCATCTCTTTGCAAAGAGATGGACATGGTCTGCAATTGATAGGCATCATATCCATACGCATAAAGGCACCCTACAAAACTCCCGACACTTGTACCTACAATCATATGGATCGGTATTTTATGGGACTCCAGGATCTTCAGGACGCCAACATGGGCAAAGCCCTTGGATGCACCTGCCCCAAGGACCAGCGCTATTTTGGCTGGTTTTGGCGGTGGTGTAATTACAGGCTTTGGCGTGCATGAAACAACAACAAGAATGATTGCGAAGAAAACGGTGCATACGACATCACGATTCATTTTTTTCATAAAGTTTGGATATTGCATATTCTGCTTTGTTTCGAATAGTTTTTGATAGGAAGTTTCTTTTTGTTAAAAGCAGTATAGCAAAAGGTGTCTTTTGTCAAAAGAAATCCCCCCAATACATTAGAGAGGGGAGAGAGTGGGTGGTCAATGATTCGCATAGTAAAGATTTTTCATTTCTTGACACAGAGAGTGTGTTTTCTTAAAGTATGCTAATCTTGCCCGGGAGTGAAGGATATGAGAGAAATTCATTCGCCATATAGTCCCTGAACGCCTGTTGTGGAAATGCAATCACTATTTTTGTCGCTCCATATGGAAAACGGAAGCAGGCATGTTATCCCCGTCATTGATCGGGATCATTGAAGACAACC
>DNUI01000121.1 GCA_003508565.1 Syntrophaceae bacterium | reverse complement strand
CCTCTTGCCCTCTATTTAGGAAGCTTTATTGTAACCTTCCGCACCGGCGGCGGAGTTCCCCGTTATTTAAAGATTCTGTGGCCGGAAATCCTGCTTATTGACTTTGCCCTCTATCTCTGGGGCCCTTCACACTGGCTGGCCATTATCGGTCATCTTGCCGTGTTCTTTTTGATATGCCTTGTTGCCCACGGCATCCTCTACGAACGCCGTCCGCCTGCAGGTCTTCTCACGAATTTCTATCTCATAATCGCGCTGGGAGGATGGATCGGCGGCGCCGCCATCAGCCTTCTGGCCCCTTTTCTGTTCAAAGGTCTCTTTGAATATCCCATTCTGATCATACTATTTAACTTTTCTTTCTGGTGGTGCGGTGACAAGTCTTTCGCCCTTTACCGGCCCGGTACCTCACGTCTGGGTATGGGCGGTCGTGTTCTTATTATCATCGTTATGCTCGTATTCATCGGCATGGAGAGCTGGGCGTCATGGCAGGAGCCGATTATGTTTCGTCACCGAAACTTTTATGGAACCTACCGCATTAAAGACGAACCCTTGGTTGAAGGGATGTCGGGAGGGCTGAGAAAGCTGCTGCACGGCAGGACTCTCCATGGATCGCAGCTGCTTGATCCGGACTTGCGAAAAACTCCTGTTTCTTACTTTTATCCCGGGGGGGGAATTGCCGAGGTCTATGAAACAACCCCCGCACCACGGAAAATCGCCGTCCTTGGACTTGGCGCGGGCGCTGTCGCGGCATACGCGCAACAGAGTGATGCTGTCACCTATTACGAAATAGATCCCGATAATGAAAAGATTGCCCGCCAATGGTTCACGTATCTTGATGACTCTATGGGGAAAATCAGTGTGGTCGTCGGTGATGGCCGCCTGTCCATGCAAAAGGCGGTTCACGAAAACAGCGGTTACGACATTATCCACATGGATGCCTTTACCGGTGACGGTATCCCGACCCATCTCCTGACGAGGGAGGCCATGGAGATATACCTGAGCCGGCTTGCAGTAAACGGCGTGATCATATTTCACGTTTCCAACCGCTACTATGAGCTGCGACCGGTTATCAAATCCACTTCTGCCGGGCTCAATCTGTATGGCGCCATCAATGTACCGGCAACGAGTGACAAACTGAAATATTACCAGAATGCCACATGGTGTGTCGTCCTCGCGAGGAACCCTGAACGACTTCAGCCGCTGGTAAACAAGGGTTGGATAAGACTGGGAAAGGATGATGGCCTGAGTGGGTCAGCACCCTGGACTGACGATTACATCAATATCCTTGCTCCATTGATAGAAAATCTAAGGTATAACCTTATCACAATAACAGGCCCATAAGGACACCACACGCATGGTGATATTTTCAAAAAGATATAACAAAGTAAAAGGAAGGGTAAAATGTCACAGGATATCGACAAAGCAATTGAATTGATCAAGAGATTTTCAATCTTGAATAATGAGTACAATGAATTAGGGGAGCGATTTCAGCAGATAAAGGAGAGATTAACCGAAATAGAATTTGAACTATCGGAAATAAGAAATTACTTATATCGAGATAGATCAAAGGAATTTATCCTGGATGTCTCCGCCATAGTAAATAAAACAATAGAAGAAGATGAAACAGGGGAATATAGAAAAACTTTACATGAACTCAAAGAGATCATCGACTTGTGGCTGAGAGATTACTATCACTATATCAGGTATGGTACCAATAACCTCTCACCTTTAAAGAAACGTTCATAACGAATATTTCTCACACAATAGATGCACCGCAACATCCAGCCTCCACATCAGCGCTATTCGTATACGACCAGGAAACTTACTTGTTTTTTGCGGGCGCGACCATTTCAACGAGCCGATACCTGTCATAGTCTTGCTTCGCCTGTTCCAGTAGAACCGCGAACTGAGCGGGATCTAAAATTCGGCAGTGCCTCGCTCCTGAACGGCGGTATTCGGAATCGTCAAATCCGTGTAGCATCCGTGGTATGGCGCTAAGACCGTTGGAAAAGCGCAGGTTGAATCGGAGCCCTTTCACGTGAATCTCGGAAATAATCTTCTCCAGGGATTCGTAAATCTCAAGCAACGCATCATCATTTCTGGAATAGATGGCCAACACCCTCCCTTTTTCCGGCCGTTCATAGATTCCTCCGAACTTTCCGTAGAATCCATGAGAGGGGTACCGCTTCGCATCATCGAAGCGGGTTGTAAAACACATCAACATGAAATAGAGGCCGGTTAGGGGAGAACCGGGAGCCGCTTTTTCAGGATATGCCGTCAGTACTACTTTATTGTGTTGTATAACTATTTCGCGGGGAAGGTAGTAACCATTTTCCCTCGCCAATTTGTCGATATGGTCGATGTCGTACAACATGTCTTTGATGTCGGTTCCCTTGGGAAAAAATGTTACATATGTCCAGCCCCTTTCATTACCGATTTCTATTCCCGTATCTATAGCGTCATTATCGATAAGCTGCCTCAGATCTCCGTGAGCATCACACCAGTTAATAAGAAGCTTTCGTTTCTCCGTTTCCATAGTTTCTCAGGTCTCCTGTTGATTACCTATAGGAAGTGAATCATGTCATTTCAAAGGAACGTAGTACCTGGAAAATCTTCATTGACATCCATGAAATGATTGTTACAGATTTCCGTATATAGACGTTACTTCAAGACGATCTTGCTGTCCGTGGAAAGCGGACCAGGAACGATTATTCGGGATTGCTCGTCGCGCTGCATCTTTTTCGCTTCCTCAACCATATCTTCTACATACTCTTCCATGGCCTGAGGAAACCTTTCCATTGCGCCCTGAAGGTTTTTCGCGTCGATGGGAAATTGGATTGGTAGCGGTCCATGCTGCGAGATCAACTGTGTCTGTCCAAAGAAAATTAATTTACGGCTCTTGTCTATTTCCCCGTTTGCCTTCACCGGAGTGAGTTTACGGATGCTGCCGGTCTGCAAATCCGTAAAATTTTCATCCTGGTAAAGATTGGCCTGATTGAATTTGACTTTTTTCCTTGTCGTTTCCTCTGTGGAAGTCATTTCGTTCTCCTGATCTACGTAGTTATTGTCCTCATTGAGTGGGACGCACATCTTTACCACATTTATTTATACAAATACAACCCTACATGCACATCATTCCCTCTTCCCACAAGAACACGCAAGGGAAGGTTCATCAAGAACGAAAGAGAAATCGCATAGTACTTGTTGTATCACGTGATTGAAGCTATCCGCGCGAAACTGTGGAGAATCTTCGATCCATAAGGGATACTACTGTTACCCATTCGCTCGCTGCCGGATTCACGATCATAAAAAAAGGGGGTCGCCTTAATCGACTCACCCCCTGTACATTGCTGGTAGTCCCAAGGGGAGTTGAACCCCTGTTTCCGGCGTGAGAGGCCAGCGTCCTAACCACTAGACGATGGGACCATGGTGTGCGTAAAATGGAAGGTGATTTTTAGTCAATCAGGACAGAAAAGTCAAGATTAAAAAAATCACGTTCTTGTATTAATATACTCAATAGCCCTATTGATTCTTTGTATCACCCTCTCCTTTCCCAGGGTAACCATAATTTCATCAATGCCGGGGCTCACAGTTTTTCCCGTAAGGGCAACCCGGAGCGGCTGGGCGATCACTTTCAGCTTGAAACCCTTCTCTTCAGCGAGGGAGCGCAGAAAGGTCTCTATTCCTTTTTTCGTATAATCCTGCACAGAGAGGATCCTTTCCGCGACCGTCGACAGATGGTCCGCCATATCCGCTTTCAGGAACGCATCCGCCGCATCGCTTTCATAGGTAACCTCATCCATGAAGTAAAAGAGGCTTGATTCAGCAAGCTCCACAAGGGTCTTCGCCCTTGATTTTACATCATCACATATATGTATGAGAAAATCCTGATCCTCGGTAGTGACTCCTGATTGCTGCCAGAATGGTATCATCTCCTGCACGAGTCTTTGCGAAGAAGACTCTTTGATGTAGTACTGATTCAACCAGAGAAGTTTTTCCGGATTGAATATGGCGGCAGATTTCCCAACGGATTCAAGAGTAAAAAACGCTATGAGTTCATCTAGAGTAAATATTTCCTGGTCTCCGTAAGACCAGCCGAGCCTTACCAGGTAATTGACCATGGCCTCCGGCAGATACCCCATATCTTTGTAGGCCATTACTGATGTAGCCCCATGTCGCTTACTCAACCGTGTTTTATCCGATCCCATGATCATGGAAACGTGTCCGAACTGGGGAACTTTAAACCCTAGTGCTTCATAAAGAAGGATCTGCCGTGGCGTGTTGTTCACATGATCATCTCCCCTGATCACATGGGTTATCTCCATCTCCGCATCATCCACCACAACGGCAAAGTTGTACGTCGGATAGCCGTCCCGTCTCTCTATGATCAAATCATCGAGTTCCTCGTTGTTAAATGTAATGATACCCTTAATCAGATCGTTCACTTTGGTTACACCCGAGTGAGGACACCGGAAACGTACCGCCGCCTTGGTGGTTTTAGGAAGGTTTTTGTCCCGGCATGTACCGTCATACTTCGGCTTTTTCCCCTCCGCAAGGGCCCGCTTCCTTTTTTCATCCAGTTCTTCCGGAGTACACACACAGTAATAGGCCTTGCCTTCATCTATAAGTTTCTTTACCATTTCCCTGTGCATATCCACGCGCTGCGCCTGGAAAAAAGGTCCCTCGTCCCAGTCAAGACCCAGCCACGTCATGGCATCGAGGATCGCGTTTGTCGACTCTTCTGTCGAGCGTTGCTGATCAGTATCCTCTATTCTGAGAATAAATTGTCCATGGTAGTGCCGGGCATAAAGCCAGGCAAAAAGGGCCGTCCTCGCACCTCCAATATGCAGAAACCCTGTAGGAGATGGGGCAAAACGTGTTCTTACTTTACCTTTTTCCGTCATTTTTTTAACCATGTCCGTTATTTGATTACCTTCCTTATATGGCTGCGATCCTCCGTTTGTCAAGCCGGATTTCGGACGATAAAATTATACTTGACAACCACACCATTTTATAATCTACTCAGCACCTTACATACCATGACTCGTCACATGTCCGGGATTCATTAAAAATATATTCTAAGGCAAATAATTAGGGACACACAGTGAAAATTATTCTTAACAATATCCCGGAAGAGGGGCTGAGCCTTCATTTCCATAGAGATGGCGATTGGTTCCGGAACCTTTTGCCCAAGAGGGAAAAACATGATTTTTCCCTTCGGAATGTTGATGTGAGCTGTACTGCCAAAAGAATACGTGAGAATGTGCTCATTGACGGAAATCTGGAAACTATTGTGGCTTCGAATTGCTGCCGGTGTCTGGAAATCACACAACTCCCGGTAAAAAGTACCTTCAGATACACGTTTGCTCCGGCAAAAGACGGGGACACGGAAGAAGAGGAACTTGCACCGGAAGACCTCGAATACGGATATTATCATGATGATGTGATCGATCTGGATACGATTATATTTGAGCAAATTATGCTGCAAATACCCATGAAAGCTCTTTGTACAGACACATGCAAAGGTTTGTGTCCGTATTGTGGTAATAATCTCAATATGGCAAGTTGTGGTTGTCATGCAGACAGGATCAATGAAAAGCTGGCTGTTCTGAAAAACTTTAAGGTATCAGATAATAAATAAATTTTTATAAAGGAAAAAATATTATGCCAAATCCAGTAAAACGACATTCAAAAACAAGGAGAAACAAAAGGAGATCACATGATTTTCTCAAGCCTGCTATGGCTTCTGCATGTCCACAGTGCAGTGAACCGAAGCTGCCTCATCATGTATGTCCAAATTGCGGGACTTATAAGGGGCGGCAGGCAATTCCTGTTGAAAAGATCTCCTGAAAATTTCAAGTTGGCCGTAAAGAGCAACTACGACAGTGTTACGGCTTATAGAAGAATCTGACAATACCGGACTCCCGCCTAGACGGGAACGACCATTGTAATCAATCAGGGTGAATTTCAAAGTTCTCATAATGACGGTATCATAAACAGTGTATACACCTCGGGAGGGAGTGTTGATGAAACTTGAAGACAGAGTCATAGAAATAATCATGGAACATCTGGATGTCACACGAGAAGAATGTGTACCGGAAGCATCCTTCATCGATGATCTGGGAGCCGATTCGCTCGATCTGGTGGAACTGATCATGGAAATGGAGGAAAATTTCGAATTGCAGATCGCAGATGAAGAGCTGGAAAAAATCCGCACCATAC
>DNUI01000002.1 GCA_003508565.1 Syntrophaceae bacterium | reverse complement strand
GATGAAGTCGCCATTATCGCCATCCGTGATCAGCTGGAAAACCTTCGCGCTCTGGATAAAAGGAAAGAAGCCATTTTTAAATCTCTTGAAGAGCAGGGAAAACTCAGTGATGAACTGCAGGAAAAGGTTCTTGGCGCCGAAACCATGGCTATTCTTGAGGACATATATCTTCCGTACCGTCCGAAACGGCGTACCCGCGGCATGATTGCGAAAGAAAAAGGGCTTGAACCGCTGGCAGAAAAAATCTTCTCGCAAATCGATATGGATATTCAGGAGGAAGCCGCCCTCTATGTGGATTCCGACAAGGGTGTGGAAACTGCGGAAGACGCCCTTGCCGGTTCTCGCGATATCATTGCCGAACGGATCAATGAAGACGGCGATCTTCGGGCTGAGCTCCGGGAACTGTTCACGGGAAAAGCCACAATAAAATCAAGGGTGATCAAAGGCAAGGAAGAAGAGGGAATTAAATTCAGGGATTACTATGAATGGGAGGAACCTGCTGCAAAGGCGCCTTCTCACCGCATTCTGGCAATCCGACGGGGCACGGAAGAGGGATACCTCACCTTCCATATCCAGCCTGATGAAGAAGAGGCGATTTCTCTGGTAGAGAGCCGTTTTGTGAAAAACGACAGTCCGGCGGGGGAGCAGGTGCGCATGGCCGCGCGGGACAGCTACAAGCGGCTGCTTTCGCTCTCCATGGAGACGGAGATGCGCGTGCAATATAAGAAACGGGCGGACGATGAGGCCATTAAGGTCTTTGCGGAAAACCTGCGGGAACTCCTCCTTGCCTCGCCCCTGGGGCAGAAGGCAGTGCTGGGAATTGATCCCGGATACCGTACAGGCTGCAAGGTGGTGTGCCTCGATCCCCAGGGCAAACTCCTACACAATGAGACCCTTTTCCCCATTGAGCCGTACCATCGAAAAGAAGATGCGTCGAGGATTTTGAAAAAACTCGTGGAAGCACATCGTATTGATGCCATCGCCATCGGCAATGGAACGGGGGGCCGAGAAACGGAAGCATTCTGCAAGAAAATTGATTTCGACCGGCCCGTAACGATTGTCGTGGTAAACGAAAGCGGGGCTTCCGTGTATTCCGCGTCCGAGGTCGCTCGGGAGGAATTCCCCGATTATGATGTGACCGTCCGGGGCGCCGTCTCCATCGGGAGGCGTCTCATGGATCCCCTGGCGGAACTGGTCAAGATTGATCCCAAGTCCATCGGCGTCGGCCAGTACCAGCATGATGTGGATAAGAAGGCGCTGAAAACGTCGCTCGACGATGTGGTGTCAAGCTGCGTCAATGCCGTGGGTGTCGAGGTCAATACGGCAAGCAAAGAGCTGTTGAAATATGTATCGGGCCTTTCCGAGAGGCTGGCCGGCAACGTGATACGCTATCGTAATGAACACGGCGCGTTCCCTTCACGGAAAGACTTGATGAAGGTTTCCGGCATGGGGCCGAAGACATTTGAACAGGCGGCAGGATTTTTAAGAATTCGCGGTGCAGAAAATCCTCTCGATGCCTCGGCTGTGCATCCGGAGAGCTACGGCGTAGTTGAAACAATAGCGAACGATCTGGGATGTACTGTCGCCGACCTCATGACGAGCGCCGACCTGAGAGGTAAAATACAATTACAGTACTATATCACCGATACGGTGGGCATGCCGACGCTGACCGACATCATGGCAGAGCTTGCGAAGCCTGGGCGGGACCCCCGCAGGCATTTCGAGCTGTTTTCCTTTACGGAAGGCGTCAATGCCATCACCGATCTTGAAGTCGGTATGAAGCTGCCCGGTGTGGTGACAAACGTCACGGCCTTCGGGGCCTTTGTGGATATCGGTGTCCATCAGGACGGGCTCGTGCATTTAAGTGAAATGGCCGACCGCTTTGTCAAAAGCCCGCACGATGTGGTCAAGGTGAATCAAAAGGTCACCGTGAGAGTCCTCGCTGTGGACGAGAAGCGAAAACGGATTTCCCTTTCCATGAGAGAGACGCCGGGTGAACCACGCCGGAAGGCTCCCGAGAATATATCACAGGGAGAAAGAAAGCAGGAAGTGAAAGTCGCAAAACCAAAGCCGCAAGAGAAAAAGAAAGAATCCGCCAGTCCGTTTGCCAAAGCCCTGAAGGACTTAAAGATTCCCAGGCATTGACCCGGAAACAGACCTGCGTTTTGAGATATAAGAGTTACAACTTACATTGGTATACAGCGGCACAGTGAAGCTCTGCGCAGTTACCTGCGGAGAATCTAGTATGAGAGGATCTAAGGCGCCAGGGAATAAATGAAAAAGGCGTGGGAGTGGTATGATAATCAAAAAACTGTACTATGAAATATGATGGTGTTAGATAATACCATTTTGTTTTTTGTCAATTTTTAGAAAATAATTAATACCGAGGGGTTCCTCTATTATCTTCATATCCTCAATCTTTTTTTCAGGTATAGCTCTCGCACACTCTAACATATCGTGCCTCTCCCGATATATTAGTTGCCAATCATAAATGTATTCCATGACAAATCTAAGGTCTCTCGGGTTGTTGTGATTGAAATTTCCTATTATCAAAGAGCCCCCCGGCATAACTAAATCAAATAAATTTTTTGTCAATGAAATGGTGCCCTTTGTCTCATCTAAAAGGAAGGTCTGTATATAATCATTCAACCCTGCACTATACACCAAAGTGAAATCTTCCTTTTGTAAAATATTTAATTCATATTTTATTGTGCTTAATAAACGATTCATACCTGTGAAATCCTTTCGGGGATGACAATATTTCAGCATAAACCGTCGTGGCTTTGCTGTGAGATAATTTCCTGATATGATCTGAAATGCATTCGCAAGA
Organism: Syntrophaceae bacterium; assembly: GCA_003508565.1. Classification (GTDB taxonomy): domain Bacteria; phylum Desulfobacterota; class Syntrophia; order Syntrophales; family UBA2185; genus UBA2185. The sequence continues at coordinate 1,252 of DNUI01000002.1, read as the reverse complement.
GCATATTTAAAATGACCATTCATCGTCAAGATATTGAATTTTTCTAAAGTATCCATATCATGATCAAGGGCAAGAAATTCAAAATCATTACCATTTGATACCTCAAGAGCTTCCTTAATTTCTTGAGCGGGACCAGCGGCCAAACTGAGAATCTTCCCGCCTTTTTTTTCTAATATTTTTTCTTTCAGATATTCTTTTCTGTTCCGAACCGACTGACATGCTTTTGTAGACACTGCATGCTTATGTAAAAACATTCCAAAAGGCGTTGTACCTTCGAAGCGATTGTCATAAATGAATTTCATCATATGGGCATCACCGGCGTACCCATTTGGTTTATTCATGATTCTCCAATAAAACGGAGCTTCCTGGACGATTTCATAGTATGTGCTGGTTCTAATAAAGTTTTGATGAGCTTTTTTTTGCTCTTGGCTGAAGTGAAAAGAAATTGCTCCTAGGAGGTCCATAAGATTAAATCGCCAGGAATCATAGCTATCATGTTCCTGCATAAGGATTTCTTCTAAAGCATTTCCTTTTTGAGTCAAAGAATTCAATTTTTCTCTAATCTTGATATGACCTTTCTCGAGCTCGTAAAAGATTTCTTTGAATTCTTCATTAATTTCCACTTTGTTGCCCTCCTGCATAATTGGATGCTATGAATGTAATCTATTAACATTCATAACTTCTCTAATTTTATGCGATATCTGCTTAATGTTGAAAGGTTTTTGAATAAAACCATCGCAACCACGGTCCAAAATTTTAGAAGCTTCACCTGTAACACTATAACCACTTGATAAAAGTACTTTAATATCAGGACGAATAACTTTAAGTGCATCGAAAGTTTCACTGCCACCCATGTCAGGCATGATCATATCAAGAATTACAATGTCTATATTGTCCTTGTTTGCCTGGAATATTTCCACGGCTTCCCTGCCACTTCTCGCTACCATGACCTCATAGCCCAATTGATGCAAAATGCCACCAGCGACCTTGATAATCATTTCTTCATCATCTATAAGAAGTACTTTCCCCTTACCATTAATGATGGTATCAATAACACTTTGTTCTCGCTCGATCGTTTTTTCAGAAGCGGGTAAATAGATATAAAACGTGGAGCCCTCTCCTTTTTTGCTATGTGCATTAATGATTCCACCGTGAGACTTGATGATTCCATAGGCAGATGCGAGCCCCAAACCTGTTCCACGTCCCATCTCCTTTGTGGTGAAAAAGGGATCAAATATTCTCTCTCTCGTTT
>DNUI01000076.1 GCA_003508565.1 Syntrophaceae bacterium | reverse complement strand
GACAGTTTACTTGCTTCTGACAGTTAGAATAAAATGTGTTGACATGGTTTTCAAACACTGTTACTAAAAACAAGAGTTTTTTTTGGGTTTATAGGGAAAAGAATGCAGACTTATACCGTAAACACTAACTGGTGGTGGCAGAATTTAATAGAGGGTTTTGTCCACCGCTGATCCATATTTTCAAAAATAGCCGTGGAGACCTCTCTCGGATTCCGCGGCTTTTTTATTTTGTAGCACTACAAAGAGGCCGTGATGATACACGGCCTTTTTTAGTTAAATTTAATGATAAGGAATTTTGAATTATGTACTATCCAGACATTGACACATTCAAAAGGTGTGCGGAACAGGGGAACCTCATTCCCGTCTATAGGGAAATCCTGGCTGATATAGATACACCTGTATCTGCGCTCATGAAACTTTATACAAAATCCCATGTATTTCTTCTGGAAAGTGTCGAAGGTGGAGAAAAATGGGGGCGATACACCTTTTTAGGAGCAGATCCCCGCATAATATTCACAGTGAGGGGAGAGAACGTTCTGATTAAAAAAAACGGCACATTCCACTGTGAGAAACACTGTGGAGACCCGATGAGGTTTTTAAAAAATTTACTGAATGTGTATCGCCCAGTTCCCGTGGAAGGGTTGCCCAGGTTTTATGGCGGAGCCGTGGGATTTTTAGGTTATGACATTGTACGATATATTGAAAATCTGGAGGGTCAGCCCAAGGACGATCTTAACACGGACGATGCGGTATTCATTATCACCGATACCCTTATAGTCTTCGATAATATCAAACATACAATTAAAGTGGTTTCATGTGCAGCTATAGAAGAAAATAGTGACCTTACCACAGTATATGACGAAACAATCGATAAAATTGACAGAGTGATCGGGTTCCTGAGAACCCCTGTAAAAAAAGACGAAAGATATCGAAAAGCAGAAAATAATTTCCATCTTCAATGCAATATGAGTCCTGATGCCTTTAAAGCTATTGTAAGAAAGGCAAAAGAGTACATACTTGCCGGAGATATCATCCAGGTAGTTCTCTCGCAACGATTCTCCATGGATAGCGGGATTGAACCCATCGATCTTTATCGGGCGCTTCGATATGTTAACCCTTCACCGTACCTTTTTTTCTTTAAATTGGACGATATGTTTCTCATAGGTTCATCCCCTGAGGTAATGGTCCGTCTTGAAGAAGGAATTGCTGAATTGAGACCCATCGCGGGAACCAGACCAAGGGGCAAGAATGAACAGGAAGACAGACATCTTGCTGATGAACTTTTGGAAGACCCTAAAGAAAAGGCGGAACACGTTATGCTTGTTGACCTTGGACGGAATGACCTGGGAAGGATAGCACGCATCGGCAGTGTTCAAGTAAATCAACTTATGGTTGTAGAGAGATATTCCCATGTGATGCATCTTGTCTCAAATATTCAGGCACAATTATCTAGTGGAATAGATTGTTTTGATGTCCTCACGGCCTGTTTTCCTGCGGGCACGCTGAGTGGCGCTCCCAAGGTCAGGGCCATGGAAATCATTGACGAGTTGGAGCCTGTAAAGCGTGGTACCTATGGGGGAGCCGTCGGATACTTCAGCTACACAGGGAACATGGATCTCTGTATCACGATCAGAACTATATTAGTCAAAGATCGGAAGCTTTACATCCAAGTTGGTGCAGGTATTGTTGCTGATTCTGACCCTGATAAAGAATACGAGGAAACCGTAAATAAAGGCGAGGGAATGATGCGGGCCATAAGTCTTGCCGCCTCGGGATTTGAAATAAAAAAGGGTGCCTAAAGGAGAACGCAATGATTTTAATGATCGACAACTATGATTCCTTTACCTACAACCTCGTGCAGTATCTGGGACAATTAGGCCAGACAGTTATGGTATACAGGAATGATAAGGTTACCATAGATGAAATCAGCAAACGAATACCTGATGCCATATTTTTATCGCCCGGTCCGTGTACGCCAAAAGAATCAGGAATTACCGTTGATGTTATCAGAGAATTTCATAAATCTATACCCATTATGGGGGTTTGCCTTGGACATCAGGCTATCGGTTATGTCTTCGGCGGTAATGTCATCAGGGCGGGCAGGGTTATGCACGGGAAAACATCCCCGGTTCTTAATGATGGGAAGACAATCTTCAAAGGACTTCCCAATCCTTTCACAGCAGGCCGCTATCATTCCCTGCTCGTCGAGAGACCGACTCTCCCATCATGCCTGGAAATTAGCGCTGAAACCGAGGAAGGGGAAATCATGGGCCTCAGGCATAAGGAATATCTCGTAGAAGGGATACAGTTTCATCCTGAATCGATCTTGACACCTCATGGGAAGAGGATTATCAAGAATTTCTTGGATATGATCAATACTAAGGAGTGGATACAATGATTAAAGAAGCAATTGCCAAGGTGGTAAATAAAAACGATTTACAGGAATCCGAGATGATGGAAGTCATGAATGAAATTATGGAGGGCAAGGCGACACCCGCGCAGATCGCCTCTTTTATCACCGCACTAAGGATTAAAGGAGAAACGGTTGATGAGGTTACCGGAGCCGCGCGTATTATGAAACAAAAGGCTACTCGAATAGATGCTCGCTCCTCAATCATCGTGGATACCTGTGGTACAGGAGGAGACGGTATGAAAACATTCAACATTTCCACGACTGCCGCATTTGTCGTTGCCGCTTCCGGTCTTACTGTCGCTAAGCATGGAAACCGCGCCGTTTCAAGTGGATGCGGCAGCGCCGATGTACTCGAAGCTTTGGGCATCAATATCAGTGCCCCTCCTGAAGTAGTCGAAGAATGTATTCATCAAGCAGGCATCGGATTTCTGTTTGCCCCTATGCTTCACGGCACAATGAAATATGCGATCGGCCCTCGCAGAGAAATCGGAATCAGAACAATTTTCAACATGCTCGGCCCCCTGACGAATCCCGCAGGGGCCACATCACAGCTTATCGGCGTGTATAATCCCCGGATGACGGAAATGTTCGCAGGTGTTCTTAAAAATCTCGGCACGAAGAGAGCCTTTGTTGTACACGGCTCAGACGGCCTTGATGAAGCGACTGTTACCGGGGAGACGAGGGTTACAGAACTAAGAGACGGTCTTCTCACAACGTATAATATAGATCCCGTTGATATTTTTGGTGTCACCTTTCCCGGTAACACGCTCCTTGGCGGGGATGCCTCCCTTAATGCACAAATTACAAAGGATGTATTGTCTGGCAAAGATGGAGCCTGTCGAAATATTGTGGTTCTCAATGCTGCGTTGGCAATTATGGTAGGGGAGAAAGCAAAAACAATCAATGACGGTATCAGGGTGGCACAGGACTGTATCGATAGCGGTATTGCCATGAAAAAATTACAGGCATTAATTGAACTGAGCAATTGTTAAATGATTCTTGATAATATTATTGAAGCTAAAAAAGAAGAAGTCGACTATTTAAAACAGTCCAGGTCCCTTTTGGAATTAAAGGCAGCTATCCGTGACCTCCCCTCCCCCCGTGATTTCCGGGGAGCGATCAGCGGAAAAGCATGTGCCATTATTGCCGAGGTGAAAAGGCGTTCTCCTTCTCATGGGATATTGAGAAAGGATTTTGATTCTGTCAGCATTGCTTCACTCTACGAGAAATGCGGGGCGGCGTCCGTATCTGTCCTTACTGATAAGAAATTTTTTGGCGGAGAGAAAAGCTATCTTGCTGAGATAAAAAAAACCGTGCGTCTTCCCCTGTTGAGAAAGGATTTCATCATTGATTCTTACCAGATTTATGAAACCCGCCTCCTCAATGGAGACGCCCTCCTTCTTATTGCCGGAATCCTGAAAAAAGAGCAATTGGATGAGTACCTCCACCTTGCCGAATCGCTGGGACTCTCGGCACTTGTAGAAGTGCATTCCAGAGAAGAACTGGACAATGCTCTTACTTCCGGAGCAAACATCATTGGAATTAACAACAGAAATTTAAAATCATTCACTACTGACTTGAAGACTTCTCTTGAGATAACACCTCATATACCCGCAGACAAAATCATCATCAGTGAAAGTGGCATCCAGACAAGAAAGGATATTGATACGTTAATGAAGGCGGGCATTCGTGCTTTTTTGATCGGCGAGACCCTGATGCGATCCGAGAATATCGAGAAGAAGTTAAAAGAGTTGCTTGGAAAGGAATAAGTGCAATTTTTTATTGCCATATCATCCGGAGGAGGCATCAAAATATTAACATGGAAATAAAAATTTGCGGAATTACCAATCCGGACGACGCCATCAATGCATGCAACCACGGTGCTGACGCTCTGGGGTTTATTTTTTATAAGAAGAGTCCGCGTTATGTTACTCCGGAAACAGCAAAGATAATCATAGAACACCTTCCGCGCGATACCGCCATAGTGGGGGTTTTCGTTAATCATGACATCCAGGCTCTCAGAGAGATATATGAGTTCTGCGGTCTTGATCTGATTCAGCTTCACGGTGATGAATCACGTGAATACTGCCGGCAGTTCCCTAATTCCACTCTAATCAAATCATTTTCACCCCGGGGTGAAGAAGACCTGAACAGCATAAAAAGTTACCCAGTAAGGGCCGTCCTCATGGATGCACGCGATTCCGGGCTTTACGGTGGAACGGGAAAGAAATGCAACTGGGAACTGGCAGCGATGGCAAAAGACAAGTTCTCTCTAATTCTTTCCGGAGGATTGAATTCCAACAATATTCTGGATGCGATAAAGACCGTATCGCCTCATGCCGTTGATGTCAACAGCGGTGTGGAGGTTACCCCGGGAAAGAAAGATCCTGAAAAAGTGAAATCCATTATTGAGGTGGTTCATACAATCAAAAGTAAAAGTCCGGTAACAATATTTACTAAATCAGTGTAGCCATCGCATAAAACAGAAATTTCTGAAAAAGGAGAAACTATGCAGCAATCACTGCCTGATGAAAAGGGACACTTCGGCATTTTCGGCGGACGCTACGTTGCGGAAACACTTATGCCTGCCCTTATTGAACTCGAAAAAGCATATGAAACGTCAAGAAAAGACAGGGGCTTCAGAGATGAATTCACTTATTACCTGAAAGAATATGCGGGAAGGGAAACTCCTCTCTATTATGCAAAGCGTCTCACAGAAGAACTTGGGGGCGCACGGATATATCTCAAACGGGAAGATCTCAATCACACGGGTTCACACAAAATCAACAATACGCTGGGTCAGGCCATGCTTGCCAGACGTATGGGGAAAAAGAGGGTCATTGCCGAGACTGGCGCCGGACAACATGGTGTCGCCACTGCCACTGTTGCCGCTCTTTTCGGTATGGAATGCCAGATTTTCATGGGGGAAGAAGATATCAGACGGCAGGCGCCCAACGTATTCCGCATGAAGATATTGGGTGCCGAGGTCATACCTGTAGCCTCCGGTACAGCAACACTCAAAGATGCTATGAATGAGGCCATGCGTCAATGGGTGTCGAGGGTGCGAGATACATTCTATGTAATCGGCACGACGGCAGGGCCCCATCCTTATCCCATGATGGTGCGTGAATTCCAGAGTATCATCGGTAAAGAAACAAAAAAACAAATTATGAAAAAGGAAGGGAAACTTCCCGACATCCTCATCGCCTGTATTGGCGGCGGAAGTAATGCCATGGGACTGTTCTATCCTTTTAGAGATATTCCTGGCGTTGAAATGATCGGCGTCGAGGCTGCCGGAAAAGGCATTTCGACCGGCAACCACGCAGCGAGCATATCTGCCGGACGTGTCGGCGTACTTCATGGTAACAAAACATATCTTCTGCAAGATGAACACGGTCAGATTCGTGATGCCTATTCCATAGCAGCTGGACTCGATTATCCAGGAGTTGGTCCGGAACACGGCCATTTTAAAGACACCGGAAAGGCTAAGTACGTGAGCATTGACGATGAGGAGGCGATCCGGGCATTTCTGCTGCTATCCAAATGCGAGGGGATCATCCCGGCGATGGAGAGCGCCCATGCGGTAGCCTATACCATGAAAATTTCACCTACTTTGGATAAGAATAAGATCATTGTGATCAACCTCTCGGGCAGAGGAGATAAGGATGCAGAAACGATCATACAGAGAATGGAGAGCCGTCAATGACCGGAAGAATAGAAAAAAAATTTGCCTATCTAAGGCAAAAAAAAGAGAAAGCGATGGTTGTATATCTTACGGCAGGGGACCCCGATCTGGACACAACCCGCCGTCTTATCATCAGTCTTGATAAGGCAGGTGTTGACATTCTGGAAATCGGTGTTCCCTTTTCTGACCCTACCGCAGATGGACCGATAATTCAAGCAGCCTCACAGAGGGCACTGCAGAGAGGTGTAACACTTTCTATGATCCTTGATATGATTGAGTCTTTACGATATGTCAGTGATATTCCCATTGTCCTGTTTGGATACTACAACCCTATATTTTCTTACGGGAATGAACGATTTGCATTAAAGGCGGTAAAAGCCGGCGTTGATGGAGTTCTCATCGTGGATCTCCCGCCGGAAGAATCTCGTGAACTAAGGCAGTACACCGACCAAGCAGGCATTGATTTCATTTCCCTTATCGCACCTACGACAAACGACGAACGCGTGAGAACTATTTCAAATAACGCGACAGGCTTTCTCTACTATATTTCCATCACCGGAGTGACTGGAACTTCAAAGCCCGTCATTGAAAACATACGAAAAGACGTGTATCGCATTCAAAGGATAACCACCCTGCCGCTTGTCGTCGGCTTTGGTATTTCTAAACCCCGCCAAGCCGGAGAGATTGCTTCTCTTGCCGATGGTATTGTTGTGGGCAGTGCCTTTGTTCAGTTATTGGAAAAAAACAGCGGAAGTAAAGACCTTATTCGCATCGCTTCAACATTTGCAAAAGATATCAAAAACGCCTTAGCATAAACCGGGAGATTTACCATGGATGCTGGATTAAAGGAGAGATTCATCAAAAACTGGAATAAATATTTTCCCGGTGCGGATTTGCCCATTGGATTTTATTACACCGAAGTGAAATATCTTCAAGCCATGCCAAAAACCCCAAAAGGCCACAGGTGCATTCTATGTGACCTGGCAAAAGTTCGGAATGGCAAAACGTTATGTTTTGACGTCTCTTCTATTGGATGTGGAGGTGGGCAGAGATATCTTGGCTTTGCCGAGATGAAGATGCCAAACTTTAATTATTTTCTTTCTTACGGTATTCCAGGAAAACTGGAAGGTGAAAGATACAAGAAGTCGCCTGAACTGGTAAGAGAACATATGAAACACCAGACGCCTTTCGAAGCACCGGCGAAATACATGGTATTCAAGAGATGGGATAACATGGATTATATTGATGAACCTATCGTGATTATTTTCTTTGCAACACCTGATGTTCTTTCCGGTCTCTTCACCCTCGCGAGTTTCGATGAAGCACAACCTCAGAGTGTTATTGCACCCTTCGGTGCAGGTTGTGCAACCATCGTTGATTATCCGTATAAAGAACTACAGTCCGGGCAACCTCGTGCGGTTTTGGGTATGTTCGATGTTTCTGCGCGTCCATATGTTCCTCCAGGAATGCTGACTTTTGCCATCCCATGGCCCAAATTCATCCGTATGGTAAATAACATGGAGGAGAGCTTTCTCATTACGAAGTCCTGGAGTAAAATAAAAAATCGCATGAAACGTAAACATTCATAATCAAGAAGATCCCGTATAGTGCCCTTGCCTCTTGACTGAATCCAAATACCGTGATTCCTGGTCAGTAGTCATATATGATTGCCACACCCCATACTTTCAACAGGGTTTCCTCTTATCCCTTATCAAAATTCTGTCATTCAAAAAGAAGTTACGCTATTTTGGTAAAAAATTAATTTTCCGGGGGCCTTTGGGGATTTTTACCAACTCCCGAATGGGAAAAAAGGACAAATACTGGANNATAGGAAAGATCCCTGAAAAATCAACCCCTGCAGACATTGCCCCCCAGGGTGGATAATCGTAAATAATTTATTCCTCTTTGTAAATACCGCTACAAATAATCAAATCATCAACTTTTTTACAATACACAATCTTCGGCAGCACCTCTTTTGTTACAGGATTATACCATTTATACTCAACCCACACACTGCCGTCTTTATTTGCAATATCAACAATATCTCTAATAAAACTCTTGCCATCATAATCCCTTATATCAATGAATTCCTCACCCACAAATTTTTCGTTGACTCCATGTGCAAGCATAGTCCCTCTCGGGTTTAACGCATAAATATACATTTCATCCTGAACAAACTGTCCATTGGGATTTGTATATTCAGCCAAAGCAATCCTTTTACCGGAAGCCCTATAAAAAGATACAGCCTTTTCCACCCAATTCTTAGCGTCTTCTTTAACTCGTTGACTCATAGTGTATCTCCTCCAGAAACCTCAAGCGGTAGAGCAATCATGGTATATTAATTCTTGTAATGCCTGCCTTTTAACCAGTCCATTATTATCTGTTTACAGTCATCGCCGGCGTCGTCGTAAAGTCCTATTATCTTGCGCTCGTGAATGGCTCTTTGCACGGAGTCCGACGCGTGTGCGGCGTTCTGCAAAATGTTTTGCCCGAAATCAGAGCGTATGGTACCTTCAGCTGCTTTAGTCGGGTCAGTAACACCTAGGCGATCGCGAATTTTCCCAACAGCGCTAAGACCACGATAAAGAAGTGCAAGGGCTTGGTGTTTACCGGGCTTATTACGGTCCTCCGGCAATACCGTCATTGGATCCATACCGGTCATATATTTAACAATTTGTGAAAACTCATATTGTGCGTTTTTTTCTGATATTACACCTGCCATTGCTTTGTATTCTTCCGCGGCTATCTGAAAACCAAAAAGACTGTCTATCCCCTCCTTTATTTTATCCGCGATCAGGTCTTTATGCTTTCTCCTAAACATATCACGCATGAATCCATAGAACTTCTCACCCTGTGCAGCGCTCATTCTGATCATACGGGCACCAACTATTCTCAATCCCGTCTTGGCAAACATATCAATCATATTTCCCGGTCTGACAGAATGCTTGAAAAAATTGTCCGGCTTTAAAATCACCATGGTTGTTTCGCCTTCTGCACACTCCTCATATATCCCAGAATCATTGAATCCAAGTAGTGCAAAAAGCTCTAAAACGTTTTTTGCGTAATTGATATTCGTCGGCACAAGTACCGCTGGTTCGAAGTAACGTACCATGCCATCTGATGTTGTGATGTAATCGCAATATGTCCCGCGAATAGTCCCGCGAATAGCTTCTGATTCAGTCTCTGTAGTGAGCTCACCAACGACTTCGTAGATCCGATCTACAGCATTTTCGCCTTCAAACAGAAGAAATAAACAACGATTCGGCTGTCCGAGGATATTGTTCTGTCTAAGGTTCTGATCTATGTAATCTACAAGAGTCTTCTGTAATTTAGAATCGATGCCCAAATTTCTTAGCCGTTTGATATATTCGTCCACAAACTCGTCTGATGGCCGCATCATCCGCACACCAATGAGATTACAGCCGGAAAACGACATAAGACGAGCAATAATATTTCCTGTTCGAGATTTAACTAAGCTGTATGGAGTTATTACCACGTATGTCAGTTCAGTAGTCATATATGCGATTTATATGAATTAATTTAATCTCTCTATACTACGTTGATGATTCGGCATCCTACTTTTGAGATGCCTTACCATCATAGTGTCTTTTTTTACAACATTTCTTATGTATAACATAACATTTTCTATGATACATGACAAGAATTGACTAAATTTTTCTGGGCAAACTATATCTCTTGATATGCTTTTTTACTACCTTATTCTTTTATTCAGATCTTGACTATA
>DNUI01000254.1 GCA_003508565.1 Syntrophaceae bacterium | reverse complement strand
GGATCAAATATTCTCTCTCTCGTTTTTTCATCCATTCCCACTCCCGTATCTCTTACAGCCAATTTTACATACCTTCCTGGGTTATTTTGATAAGGTGCGACATCTGTATAACCAAGTGTGACATTGTGAGTTTCGAGATAGAGATGACCGCCCCCGGGCATAGCTTGTGAGGCATTCACATAAAGATTTAAGAGGACTTGTTCGAGTTGCCCTTGGTCTACCTCAACTGTCCAGATTCCTTCTTGAAAATTTGTATGAATTGTTATCTCTTTTTTAGTACGACCAAACATTTCCGAACTCTTTTTTACAATCTCATTGAGGTCTCGTGTTTTTACCTCATATCTACCACCTCTCGCGAAACCAAGTAATTGACGGGTCAGTTCAGCCCCTCTAAGGACATACTGTTCAATGTTTTTCAATTTTTCGTAATGTGGGTAAATAGATTCGGTATCTAATAGCATGAGAGAAGTGTACCCCTGAATACCCATTAGTAAATTATTAAAATCATGGGCTATCCCACCTGCCAGTGTGCCCATGGCTTCCAATTTTTGAACTTGTTGCAGTTTGTTTTCTAATTCTATTCGTTTCTGCTCGGCTCGCTCGCGCTCTTCTATTTCCTGCATTAAGTCTTTGTTTGTAGCGGTTAGTTGAGATGTCCGTTCCTCGACTATTTTTTCCAGAATTTCATTTGCAGACTTAATATTTTCCTGTTCTTTCTTGAGCAGAAAAGCCAGGTAAAAATCCCTTCGGGCATAGTACTCAATGGAGTAACATGCTATCATTCCAGCGAGATTTGCGCTGATGAAAAAAAAGTTATTGCTCATCAAGATAGTATATGGTGTATTGATTATCCATATGGCAACAAATTCGTAAAATGCGACAATGATCCAGCCTGCCATTGTTGCCCACAGGAATCTCACTCTCGTAAATGTATATCCCCATATAAATACAAGTATTAACCCTGCGTAATAGGAATAGTTTATTGGAGGGGGAATGATAGCAATCATTGTTATAATACCTGCACCGGCAACAGTCATTGAGATTGCAATAGATGGCTGGAAGTACTTTTTAAACGCCGAGAAATAAGAGAACACTATTACGCCAAGAAGGCAGGGACAGACAATGGCAAAGCGAATAAACCATAGTTTTCCGATCATTTCAGGAATTAAATGGGCATCAAGAATGCCAAAGACTGCATAGAGTAATATCCCGGCCAAAAGGGATACACGAACTAACTTTAGAGAATTCTGGTAATAATCATTAAGGAATGAAGTTTCAAGATCTCCGCCAAAAGACAGATTGATAGGATTTATCACCATCTCATCTGAATTCGCTGATATAGCCGGCATTATGTAATCTTTGTGAGCTTTCATATTAATCCTAAGCTATAAATATTGTTCAGATAATTTCGAGCAACGCAGAATACAACATATTTACGTAGTATATTATCGGCAAGGAAATATAAGTCCTTTAATTTTCTCGTCTTCTTAACACGGCGTGTCGATGTGACAAGATTTTATATGGGAGGATTCTCCCCATTATCTGTAGAAATGGGAATATTTGAGACGAGTATGCATGAGAAAGTAAAAAGTATGAGGTTTTTTTATATGACCAATTTATCTAGCGGGCATTATTGGGGCGGTTTGTATGCTTCTCATTATTGATACTTTTTTATCCTGGTTCTCATATATATGATTGCTTTCCCTATCTGTACATCTCTCTGGAAGTGAATAGATGTACAACTTCTTCTTTTTGCGGATCCCACATTATTTTTATCTCATGGCGGCTGTACACTTCATTGCCGTTCGGCAAATGCATGAGCAAAAGCCAGCCTTTCTTTTCCAGATCTTCCCTGGTTATTTTATGCCCGGCTTTTAAAATAACATCTTTCACCATATGGCTCACCTCAATATAGAATACCACATTTTGATTTAGAATTCTGTTTTTTTGATTGTCGTAAGAATATTAACAATTCGGGCAGAATTTTATGTTCAATGGTGTTTACCTTCGAGGAATCAGATCACAAAAATAAAAGCGATTATCCCTGACCACAGTTTTTCCTTTCTCGTAAGGGATCTGTTCCAGAAAGTTTGGCCCGTCGTACACAAAAGAATGAAATTCGCCATTCTCCCCACAGGGGTCAACGGTTGAGGGAATTTCGGATAAGAATGTCTTATCGAATATTCTTCCTACAAATGACCCATCAATGGCATTTGAATCGACACAGGTAATGATCGCCTTAAAGCCCAGGTTTAAAAATTCATGGGCCAGTTCCAGAGAATGCTTTTTCCAAAGCGGGAAGAAGGCTTTCATCCCCACCTTGAACAGATGATTTTCGCGGTAGGTTCTTATATCTTCAAGAAAAACATCACCGAAAACTACGGTGGTTACGCCTTGATTTGCATATTTTAACAGAAGAGCAGACATTCTTGCCTCATAGATTTCATTAGAAGTTTCCGGGGGGATAAATACCTTCTCGAGAGGAATTCCAAGGGCATGACTTTGTCTTTCAAGAAGAATCTGCCGTACACCATGCATGCTGATTCTGTTGTATTGTTCAGTGACGGTAGTCAGGAGGGCGGATATTTCTATGCCCTCCTCTTGAATTGTATAGAGAGCAAGGGCACTGTCCTTTCCTCCACTCCATGCAACCAGCATTTTTTCCATCTTCATTCGTTCCCTCCAGACTGTTAAGAAATGAGATGTATTCTGTCAACTTTATTCATTGGTGTCAATGATGGATTGCCGCGAGATATGCGTTTCATAAGGGCCAACACTAGTGAATTATTGTGCAAGACTCTGATATCAAAAAAGGATATATATTACGGCAATTCGAGTAGCAATTCAGCGCACCTGCAATCTCTCTAACGCACCAGGCTGTTATTTTTGTTGATAATTGTCTGGCATTAAAGGATAATAGCAAGCCTGAAAAAGACAGTTGATTTCACGCCCATTACCATATCTCATAAGATTTCTCATTTGATCCGCATAGACAGAGTAGAAACTTGTCACAATTTCCAAGAAAGGGGGAGGGGATTATGCAATTTCTCCAGTTAAAAAAAGAAGAGGGGATTGTCATAGTTACGTTAACCAGGGGGAAAGTGAATGCTCTCAATGAACACGTGATCGAGGAAATGACAGATTGTTTCAATACACTTGCCGATGATCCCGAGGTGAAGGCGGTTATCATCACTGGCCAAGGTAAGTTTTTTTCCTTCGGGTTCGACATCCCTGAATTTCTTCATTATCCCAAGGAGGATTTTGTTCGCTATCTTAACAAATTCACCGATTTCTATACGGCTCTGTTTCTGTACCCCAAACCGGTTATTGCCGCGCTCAATGGCCATACTATTGCGGGAGGGTGTATGATTGCTATTTCCTGCGACTACAGAATCATGACTTCCGGGAAGGCGAAAATTGCGCTCAATGAGATCGACTTTGGTTCATCTCTGTTCGCAGGCAGTGTTGAGTTGATGAAGTTGTTGCTGGGACAGAGAAAGGCGGAAGAGGCAATCTACAGCGGTGCCATGTATTCGGCGGCGGAGGCGTATCAACTTGGGCTTATTGACAGAGTATCAACAGAAGAAGAGATAGGATCGGAAGCGAAAAATGTAGCGCGAATGTATGCTTCCAAGGATGGTGTCGCTTTCAAGAGCATCAAAAATCTCCTGCGGAAGCCTGCCGCGGAAGAAATGCGAAAAAGAGAGCAGGATTCGATCCGGGAATTTGTGGACATCTGGTATGCGGAAAACACCTGGGAAAAGCTGCAGGAGAAAAAAATATATTGAAAACAATGCCTTCACGATCAATGTTTGCCATTGACAGGGACTTCCTTTTTCTCTATTTTACTCCGGCGTACCAGAAATCCTGTCAATATCCGTTGTATAAGGAGATAAGTGGTCTTTCGGAAATCAACAAAAAAAAGGATCATCCGTTCCCTGTGTTTTCTTTCCTTTGTTATCGTTATCGGGATTCTTCTGTATTATCTCTACCTTGCCATTCTCATCGATACACGTTTTTCGGGAAGAAAATGGAGCATACCGTCCAAAGTTTACTCCGATAGCACCCTGCTTTTTCCCGGGCAACAGGTGAACCGGTCTCTCCTTATCAATAAACTGCACCGTCTTGAGTACCGGAATGTTGCGCGTGTGCCGGAATCAAGCGGCGAAATGCGGATTCAGGAATCTTCTATGGAGTTGTACCTCCATGACCTTGAGATGCCCGCGAAGCAGCACAGAGGATTCCCTGTAAAAATTGCATTCCGGAGTCAGGAAATTGAAAGCATCATACGCCGTGATAACGGGAAAACACTGCCGCTTTTGGAACTGGAGCCGGAGAAGATCATGCTGTTTTTTGGTCCCGAGAGGCAGCAGAGGCAACTCGTTTCCATCGATCGCGTTCCTCAAAATCTCATACAAGCTGTGCTAGCCGCGGAAGACAGTCGGTTCTTTGAACATCACGGATTTGATTTCCGGTCCATACTCCGGGCCATCTACATCAATATACGACATGGAACGATCCGGCAGGGTGGATCGACACTCACCCAGCAACTGGCCAAAAACTATTTCCTGACCCCGGAGAGGACATTGGTAAGGAAAATAAAGGAACTGCTCATGGCGCTCACCATGGAGGTGAGGTATAAGAAACAGGAAATCTTCGAGATCTACCTGAATGAAATTTACCTTGGCCAGAAAGGTTCTGTATCGATCAACGGTGTCGGTGAAGCGGCCTTCTTCTATTTCGGGAAGCCGGTGGAAAACCTCTCCCTTGCTGAAGCGGCGACGATTGCGTGTCTTATCAAAAGTCCCGGCCTGTACTCTCCTTATGTGAGCGAAACAAAGTGCCGGGAGCAGCGGAATAAGGTTCTCCGCGATATGGAGAAACTCGGGTATATAACACAGCAGCAGAGGGACGGCGCAGTTTCAGAGCCGCTGAAGACGGTGGGCTTTACGGCGTATGGGAAAAAGGCGCCCTATTTTGTCGATTACGTTTCCAAACAACTGCCCGCCCTCTACTCCCCTAATGTCCTTTCTTCACAGGGATTATCTATCTATACTACCGTGGATATGCAGGTGCAGGAAGCGGCAGAAAACGCTTTGGAAAGGGGATTGGCCCGCCTGGAAAAGACGTACCCTTCCCTGAGGCGCTCCAATCCCGGGCGGAAACTCCAGAGTGCAATCATCGTCATGCAACCGAAAACGGGATATATTCTCGCCATGGTTGGCGGCCGGGATTACTCAACAACCCAGTTCAACAGGGCAACCCAGGCGCGTCGGCAGCCGGGAAGCGCCATCAAACCATTCGTGTACTTGACCGGTCTGGATCAGTTTACTCCCGCGACAATCCTTTCCAATGAGCAGAAAACATATGAAGTGAACGGGAAGCCATGGAAACCGCATGGAAAAAGCTCTTATTCCGGAGCAGGAATACGGATGAGGGATGCCCTGGCACAATCAGACAACCTGGCCACTGTCGATCTGGCCATGAAAGTCGGGCTCGGCAGGATCGTGGATACGGTGAAGGCTTTTCAGTTTTCCACACCT
>DNUI01000143.1 GCA_003508565.1 Syntrophaceae bacterium | reverse complement strand
TGTATCGGCAATTTCACCGGTTTCCGTATTTATTACCTTCAGATCCACTGCCATGTAGGCAGTCTTCTTTGCTCCGCCCACACGGAACCCCATAATATTTACGCCTCCCTCATCGCCGCTCGTGTTTTCCTGAAATGAAGAAACAGTGGCGGCAACCAGATACTTGGCGGCCTTAATCCTGCCGGGCCTGATTCTCGTGGATTCCTCCACCAGTCCTGACTCGCTCAGTTTCTGCTCACTGAGCACCTTGTCCAACTCCTGCCTTTCCAGAACCCTGAAGGCCTTGGTGCTTGCCAGTTCCGCAATGAGCATGTCCTGTAGTTCCGTGCCGGAAGTATAGCCCCACCAGCCGGCGTGCGTATGGTTGGTAAATCGTAAAACACCGATCCGCGGCTTTTCAGCTGCGAAGGCCTGAACAGCTCCACTCAAAGAAAGACAAAGCACAATAAGAAAAATATACTTCCTCATAAGATAACCTCCTGATTCAATTAATATCACTTTCTCTCGCCGTATTAGAACCCCTGTCCTGATCACGTCAGCAATGCGTATCTTTGCTATAAAAGACTATTATAAATGGCTGCTATATTTCAACCACTATTTTGATACCATGCTATCGTTCGTTCCATGAGAGTGGGAAACCCAGGAAAAGTACTACATCCCCCTCAGCAAAGGTCAATAGTTACCCCGCCTCCATGCCTTCAATCAGGGCCATTACGTTTTGCCCCAGAACCCTGTGATTATATCCACCTTCCAGGATTGCAAAGCACCCTCCCCCATTTTTCTTGCTGGCCTCCCTCACCATTTTCCCGATTTCCTTGTAATCGGCGGTAGAAAGAAGACCTCCCCAGTCCTCGGCATGGTTATCAAAGCCCGCCGAAATCCCTATGATATCAACCTTATCGGAGGAGAGACGGCTTTTTACATTCTTCAAATATTCTTCAGGATAGGAACCTGAAGGATTGTATATGGATACATATCCGCTCCCTTCAAGAATATTAACCGTCCCGTCTCCGAAGTGGAGATCAATATCCAGGACGAAGGCTTTCTTAATCTTATTTTCTTTTTTTAACTTTTCAAGGGCGATCGCCATATTATTGAAATAGCAAAAACCCCAGGCGCTTCCGGCAGAAGCATGGTGCCCTGGCGGCCGGATAAGGGCAAAGCATGGTTCCTTAAGGCCGATCTCGGCTGCCTGTATTGCCCCCCCGGCTGCCAGGGAGGCAATGTAATAAATAGCATCACTGGTGACCCTTTCTATATGGTACGGAGTATGTATGGCGGCTATATCCTCTTTCTCTGCAGGAATCGCATCGATAAAAGTTACCTTGTTGCGGAGAACTCTATACACAGCATCTATTCTTCCAGGCGAAGCGGCAGGATCAGAACAGTACGACTGATTGAAATCATTGTGATAAATAACCTTCATAATTACACCTCCTAGGGAAAGTAAGCCTTCAGGAAATCCAGAATCTTCAAGGTATTCCTTGATACTTGCATATCTTTGAGCTCACCGCGTGATACCCACCTGGCTTCCATGGCGTCATCGGCAGCATGCACCTCACCGCTGACATAATCAGCGATCATATCGACAATGACATAGTGAAAACGGACCCGACCGTCGCCGTCACGTTCAAAGAAGTCAAACGAATACACAGGATCATTTGCCTTGATGGTTATGCCTGTTTCTTCCAAAATCTCCCTCTCGGCTCCCTCCTGCAATGTTTCGCCCAATTTTAAAGAACCGCCGGGAATGGCCCATAACCCCTTATTAGGATCAATGCCCCGCTTCACCAGCAGCACCTTCCCATCTTTAATTACCACTGCCCCTACACCAACCACGGGACTTTCCGGATACTCACGCCTGGCCATATTGTTATCTGTTTTTCTCCCTTACAATTGATTCAAATTTTCAGATATCCTGAATTCAAACTTGACTTCCATCCATGGATCAGGATGTCCATCAAATACCTTCTCAATAAACATGACTCGATCCCTCTTGTCAATCATAATCACCGAAGAGGATCGGGTGCCATAGATGGAACCCGTGATGAATATTGACGATAGGAGGCGTTCCCATTCGAGTCCCACTCCAGTATCAGGCAATTCGCAGTCATCAGGTCTTGATCGGTCTGAAAGAATATAAAAAATATCTTCCGGCAGGGGATTGTCTGTCTGCGATAGCAACGATTCAAGGGCATTTTTCCCCCGTTCTGTTTTAGGCCAGGGCGTATTAAGAAGCCGGTTGCTGAGACCATACATACCAGGGGACAGCTCCTGCCTGTACCCCCGGTTTGAGAAGGAGAACAGACGTGATGGATCTCCCATAATCATACTGAAACCATTATATCGATCCTGTTTTGCCACTATTTGTTCGATATATGCGTGTGGGTCCTCCCGCCCGCAGAGAAAATCCCTCACCACCCATCCCCGGGAAGGCGAGTCTTCTTTGAAGGATTCAGGATCACGATAATTCGTAATTGCTGCAAGGCGCCCTTTTTTTGTAATACCCAGCCAGGTGCCGCCGCTCTTCAAATCCTTGCCGGCAATTACATCCGGGAAGTCATTCCATACAGATACCGGCGCTGAAGGTCTTTCATAAAATTCATCCCTGTTCGCCGCAAGGATAAACGGGTATTTTTTATGCATCCAATAGGATAAAAGGATCAGGCACATTTTTGGATTTTCCACCATAGGCTCTTTGCCGTTTCCTCGTACACAACCATGCCTACCTTTTTCAGTACGCTTTGTGAGGAAAGATTGGACTTTGTGGTTTCCGCAACGACCGTCGATGTATCAGAACGCTCAAATATCCAGGAAATTCCACGTTTCAGAGCTTCAGTCATGTATCCGTTTCTTTGATACTCAGGTCCGATCATATAACCAACCTGAACTTGGCCATGTGCATCGGGACGGTTCTGGAAACAGAAACCGCCAATAATTGCGTTTTCCCCCTTCAGTATGATCAGGACACTCTGCCAGTCAGCAAACCACTGATCCTGTCTCTTATCCCTTATAATATTTTCCAGAGAAGTTCTCATGGCTGCCTTAATTTCCCGGTCGATCTGTTCACCCAATATCATGCTCGCCAGTTGCAGGCCCAGTTTCCGTTCGATTCTGTGATGATCCTCCGGACCGATACTGTCAAAATCCAAGGGCACTAATTGCAATCTTTCTGTTTCTATGGGAACAATATTTGGCATCTCAACAGATCAATGATCATTTCGCTACAATTTCTTGTTGACCTCTTCCATGATCTTTTCCATTACTTCACCGGCCGAATGGTGGATGACAACATCTGCTTCACTGTCACAAGGTGTCGGTGTATTATTGATAATTACAAGCTTGGCGCCGGAGCTTTTCGCGTACATCGGGATGGACGCTGCCGGGTACACAACAAGAGATGAACCAATAACAATGATAAGATCACACCTGGTGGCGTTGAAGGTTGCATTTTTCAGTGTCATTTGCGGCAGAAGTTCCCCAAAGAAAATAACATCCGGCTTTAGAATTCCATGGCAGCGTTCACATTCCGGAACATCATATTGCGCACGGTATTTCTCCACCATCTCTGCGAGGGGATATCGTTTGTCACAGTTCACACACTTCAACCAGTTCATATTGCCATGTAACTCGTACACCCTCTCCGGTGAGTTCCCTGCTTTTTGATGAAGATTGTCGATATTCTGCGTAATGACACAGGTGAGTTTTCCAATTTTTTCCAGTTCGGCAACAGCCAGATGCGCCTTGTTCGGTTCAGCATCACTAAACAAACCGCCTTCGAGAAGTATTCGCCACTGTTTTCTCCGCGTTTCCGGACTCGAAAGAAATTTCCCGATAGTAAAATCTTCCGGATCAAACCTGGACCATATTCCACCGGGGCTTCGAAAATCAGGGATGCCTGATTCTGTGCTGATGCCGGCTCCCGTAAAGACCACGATGTTTCTCGCACACATGATCATATCCGCGACCACGGCAATTTTTCCATTCAAGCGTTCATTACCCATGAGAACTCCTTAGTTATTACATGAATAGATTTTCAAAGGTCCTACTAGTGGTTCTCATACACCATCTGCTGAAAAAAGACAAAATGAAAAGGAGATGTTGATTCTTTTGCCTACATCTTTTATAGGGCCACGCCAACGCGGATAAATCCACTCTTTCTGTGACCCAGGCTATCTCTCTTGGTTCTCCCGTTTCAGATAGCAGCATTTACAGAGTTTCAGATCTCAACATTGACATCTTTTTCAAAACTCAGGGTACGTGAATCAACCGCGAGATGACAAGAGGGAGAAATATTCTTATGGAAGAAATGTTCGTTTTTTTGCAGAAAGCCGCTGACACGCTGAAAATGGAAAAGATGATTAACACGCTTGATACTGTCGCGGTGCGAAGTATGGACGTGACCGAAGCCTTGCAGGTAGGGGTAGGGGCCTTTATCGCCGTCGGATTCCTTGCCAACCTGCGGGACTACCGGAAAGTGAAAATGCCGGGGAGTAACACAGAACCTGTAAAATTCATGGAATACAGGAATTTACCAGGGCCGCGGGAAACAACAAGTGGCAACTCTCCGCCGTTAATCAGGCAGAGCGGGTCTTACTTCGCAGCGCAAGAGGGAACGCCCGGTACAGTAAGAAAAGCAGACAGGCGTCCCATCTTTTTCTCACGGTGTTGCCTGCCATGATTTTTTCCTTCTTTTCTGCTCATACATCAATGTATCAGCACGGGACATAAGCTCATCAAGAGAACATGGATTTTCAGGATCATAATACGCTGCACCCATACTTATCGAGATAGTATAACGCCGGTCGCCTTCAGAGTTGTGCGTATCAATCTGATTCTGTAACCGTGTCATGATGACATCCGGGTATATGCCTGCAGAGTCTATCGCAAGAATTGCAAATTCATCCCCCCCTATACGGGCAACAATATCGGAAGCTCTGAAAGTTTCTTTGAGTATTGCTGCTACTTCCTGGAGGGCCCTGTCACCTTCTTCGTGACCCAGTGTATCGTTAATCCACTTCATGCCGTCAAGATCGGCAAAGAAGAGCAACATGTCCCTCTTGCTCCTGTCCGAAGATCTCAATTGCTGTTCTGCAAGGGTTATGAAACCCCTTCTGTTGTACAAACCTGTAAGTTGGTCAGTCACTGAGATAAAACTGATTTCTTCCTCTGCTCTCTTACGGTCCGTGAGATCCATTGAATTTCCCAGGATAGCGCGCTTCCCCTCCCACGAAATCGAAGCGACCATCTCCATGAGCCATTTAATTTGGCCCTCCCTGGTTATTATCCTGTACTCGTACGGAGATGTGCGTTTTCCATACAGCATTTCTATGGAATTATTCTTCAGCTGTTCCCTGTCTTCGGGATGGACCAGCTTCATTGATTCTCGTCCTATCAATTCCTCCGGACTGTATCCCACATACGAGGCGGCATTGGAGTTGAGAAAACAAAACTTGCCGTCCTGTATCACATATACACCGGCAAATGACTTCTCAGCCAATACCCGGTAAATTTCTTCACTCTCTTGAAGGGCCTTCTCCGCCCTCTTGCGCTCAGTAATATCCTGAATCAACCCGTCATACGCCTGGATATTGCCGCGATTATCACGCCGCAGAACGGGTGTATTCCTTACCCAGCGCTCCATACCATCCTTGCGAATGATGCGGTGCTCAAGGGCCGGTATATCTCCCTCGGCCAACACACGCCGGGCATGATCTTGAACTGTACGGCGATCCTCCGCTGCTACCATGTGAATCCACAGGTAAGGATCAGCGGCAAATTCCTCTTCAGTATACCCGGTAACAGCCATACAACCTGGTCCATGCCGGGTCTCTACCGCCTTTCCATCTTCGATGTGCACAGTATAGATGTAGTCCGTGATAGCCTCCGTGATGCGCCGGTACCGTCGTTCGCTCTCTCTCAGCGCCTCCTCCGTCTGCTCATGATGAGCTTTCCCCGCGGTTAATTCATCGACCTGTCGACGCATTTTCTCCAACTCTGTGATCAGTTGCGCTTTCGTCTTTACTTCATCTTTCATTTCCTAACGTTCCTCAACATATGTAAAGCACATCAGAGTAGATTTGTTTATCTTAGCCTCGGATCCAATGAATCCCGAATTCCCTCGCCCAGCAGGTTATACCCGAGGACGGTAATCAGAATAGCTAATCCCGGATAGAGGGAAAGCCACCATGCGATATCGATGTTATCCTTGCCGGCCGTGAGGATATTCCCCCAGCTCGGTGTCGGCGGCTGAACGCCGATACCCAGAAAACTGAGGGCCGACTCGGTGAGAATGGCACCGGCTACACCCAGTGTGGCGGCAACAAGGACCGATGCCATTGCGTTGGGCAGTATATGGATAAAGATAATCCGTAAATCTCCGGCGCCGATTGCTTTCGCCGCGAGCACGAAATCTCTTTCTTTCAGGGATGTAAAATCAGCCCTTACGAGACGGGTAACTCCCATCCAGCCCGTCAATCCTATAATAATCATGATATTCCAGATGGAGGGTTCAAGAAGCGCAATCACCGCGAGAATAAGGAAAAACGTGGGGAAACAGAGCATGATATCCACAAATCTCATAATCACGGCATCTACCCACTTTCCATAATACCCCGCGAGGGCGCCCAGAATCGCCCCGATAAGGATTGCAATACCAGTCGCTACAAAGCCAACTTTCAGCGATATTCTGGCCCCCCAGATCATCCGGGAGAGAACATCCCTGCCGAGCTGATCCGTCCCGCACAGGTGTTTTGCCGATGGTGCTGAAAGTACCATAGTCAGGTTGATGTCATTGGGATCATAGGGAGCAATCCATGGTGCAAGAATAGAGATTATAAACAACAGAATGACAACACAGCTCCCTGCTAATGCGATCTTATTTTTTGAAAATCTTTTCCAGAAGTCCGTTCTCATGCTATGCAATCCACAGCAATATAGCCTTTTGAAGAAGTGAAATTACAATATAGAAAAATCCTCTTTACTATCCCCTAATAAGAGGGAGAAATTAATCAATTCTTCCCTTTGCCAAAGGGAGACTGGGAGGAAGTATCACAGCACCACGTGGTACGACAACCCTATGACACCCTTATCCTCGGATCGGCCAGCGCATACGACACATCTGCGATCAGGTTCCCCAGCAGGGTCAGAACAGCCCCGATAAAAAGAATACCCATAACGACGGGGTAATCCCTGGCCATAACAGACATATAAAAAAGCTGTCCCATACCCGGTATCGCAAATATCGTCTCAAAAATAACACTTCCACCAATGAGGCCGGGTACGGATAATCCTAATATCGTAATAACGGGGAGCAGCGCGTTCCTGAGGGCATGCTTATAGATGACCGCCCGCTCACTTAACCCCTTCGCCCTGGCCGTCATAATGTAATCCTGCCTGATTACCTCCAGCATATTGGACCTCATATAGCGGGAAAGTCCCGCAAGGCCGCCAAATGCCGACAGCATGACGGGCATGATCAGATGTTGTATCAAATCCAGGAACGCCATCCCCGGGGGGAGGTATTCATAATTGAGGGACCGGATACCCGATATGGGCAGCCAGCCAAGATCTATTCCAAAAAAGATCATCAAAAGCAACGCCAACCAAAAGGTAGGGATGGCAAACCCGATAAACACAAATACGCCGGCCACTTTATCAAACAGGGAATCCTGGTGCACCGCGGAGAGGATACCGATAGGAATAGCGATAACTAAAATCAGGATCATTGAGAGCACATTGATAAGGATGGTAATGGGAAGTCTCTCCAGAATCTTCTGTGCTACAGGCCTGCGGTCCGGGGAGAATGATTTTCCTAAATCCAGAACTGCGAGTTTTCCTACCCAGATCAGATACTGCTCGTGCAATGGTTTATCGAGATCGTACATTGCATTCAAGCGCTCCCTGTACTCTGCGGATGCCCGCGGGTTCATCTGCGTTTCCAGATCCGTAGGGGAACCGGGGGCCAGGTGCATCACACCAAAACAGACAATGGTGATACCGAAGAGGAGGGGAATCATGAATATCAATCTTTTGCCGATGTACCTTATCAATTGCTGCTCCCTTCCTGCTCTTGCCCCCTTGCTTCCTGAAACCTGAACCCTATCCCCCAAACAGCTTTATGGCTTTGATATTTTCCAGCATCCGCCTCAGGTGCTTTGCCGTGTGAGGTTCTATAGTCAAAATTGGTGTAATGTTTTTTTCGTGGAGTAATCCAAAAAATTTCTGAAAAGGGAAATTGCCGTCTCCCACGGGGAGATGTTCATCCAGGAGTCCGTTATTGTCATGGATATGAACCTGACCTATGCGAGGACCTAAACCATTCATCCATGCTTCCAGGGGTGTAACGGAAAATACATTAAAATGACCCGTATCAAAGCAAAAGCAAATATGGGGAGAGGAAAAGGCATTGAGGAGAAGGCCAAGCTGTTGGTAATCACCTTCATACACATTTTCCAGCGCAATAACGGTATTCATTTCCATCGCTCGTGTCACAAAATGTTTCCATGTATCGATACTGTTTTCCAGCCATATGTTTTCACTCGACACATAGTATCTTTTATCAAACGAAGCATGGCAGACTACCGAAAGCGGTCGAAAATACGGAACAAGGTCGAACACCTGATTCAAGCGCTCTGAGGTTACCCTTCGTATCCTGGGATCTATGGCTCCCGGCCTCAAATCCATGAAGGGCGCGTGGAAGGTTATTGTCAATCCCGCTTCCAAAAGTTGATCGGCAACCCTTATATAATCCTCTTTTTTGAAATGATCCAGGGTATAATGATTGAAGCTGATTTCTGGATTTATCCCTTCTTTTATAACCTTTGGAAGGAACGTATCGTGGAGAAAATTAAACGGCATATGAACCTGAACAGCCTTTAATATGTCATGCATGCTTGATTCCATCAACGAGATTATAATCGGGGTTTTCTCCTATTTAGTGGCAATAAAAGTGAAATATTCAAGGGCTTGAGCGCTACATAAATTCACTTTAATCCCGAAATGCCGTCACCTTTCCAGGATATCATCCACCGTGTAAAGTGATGCTCCCTTTACCATACAGATCGCCATTTATCAATCGCAGTTTACACGATGGCATGTCATTTACGGGGCATCAAAAATGTTGTTGCGAAAACTATAAATATAATTGTAAAATAACACAGATAGTTGAAGGTTACTCGAATCTCACTGATACATACTTGACAAGGAGGTGTTATTGGTAAAAGAAAGCATAAATGGAAAAGAGCAAGTACTCCTCTGCGTGAATGCTTCCCTCAAGAATAAAGCAAAAAATTTAATTATCCTGAACGTCAAAGAGTCCTCTTCCTTCGCAGATTATTTCATCATCTGCAGTGGCACTTCCGACAGGCAGGTTCAGGCCATAACCGCCGCAATCCAAGAAAATCTCAAAGCATACGGCATTTTGCCCCTCGGTATAGAAGGTGAACGACTCGGGAAATGGGTTCTTATGGACTACGAGGATGTAGTCATCCACATCTTTTACGAACCCGTCAGAGAATTTTACGATATTGAGAGGTTGTGGTCAGACGCGCAACATATGGAGGTTGGTGATGAAGTTACCGAACTGACAGCCCTCGACAAAGGCATGTAACCTTGAAACGAATTCTGACAGGACTCGCGGACATAGTGTTCCCGCCCAGATGTCTGACGTGCGAAGAAAGCCTTGATAATAAGAATGCCCCTTTCTGTCCTGCCTGTTTTTCACAAATACATTTTCTTCAATCACCCCTCTGTTCATGCTGCGGCATCCCGTTTGCCGGCGCCGACACAGATAATCACCTCTGTGGCGACTGTGCAGTCTCAAAGCCCATATTCTCAGTCGCACGTTCCATTGGAAAATATGAGACGACACTCCTGGAAGCAATCCACCGGTTCAAATACAACAGGAACATCCACATTGGTGAAATCCTGGGAAAACTAATGGCGGAATTTGAATATTCCGACTTTGCGATCTCCGACTATTCCCTGATCATGCCGGTTCCTCTCCATCCAAAGAAATTGAGACAACGAGGATTTAACCAGTCTGTAATCCTGGCAAGGGAAATCTCCAAGCTATTTCAATTAACGTTGGACTTTTTAACACTCAGGAGGCATACGTACACGGAAGCGCAGATCAATCTGGGGAGAAAGGAAAGGGAAGCGAATGTGAGCGGTGTCTTTTCTGTGACCGATTCCGAAAAGATACACGGACAAAAAATTATCCTCGTGGATGATGTGTACACATCCGGAAGCACGGCAAAGGAATGCACCCGTGTACTGATGCACAGCAATGCCGACTCGGTGGCAATTCTCACCATCGCCAGAGCGGTTCAATGAAAGTAAGGAAGGATTTTCCATGGAAAAGATATACCCCCGGGAAAAACTGAAAAAAGAAATCGACAGGCTCCGGAAAGAAGGGAAGAAAATTGTTTTTACAAACGGTTGTTTCGACATCCTTCACGTGGGGCATACCCGGTATCTTAGGGAAGCGAAAAAGCAGGGGGATATCCTGATTCTCGGCTTGAACAGTGACGAGTCAGTGAAAGCCCTGAAAGGCGAAAAAAGGCCGCTCATTCCCGAAAAAGAGCGGGCGGATGTAATCGCATCCCTCGAATCGGTGGATTACGTAACCATTTTTCATGAACTCACACCCCTTGAGTTAATAGAATATTTGAGACCAGACGTTCTGGTGAAGGGAGGAGATTGGAAAGAGGATGAAGTTGTGGGACGGGAATCCATGGGGAAATGGGGCGGCAAGCTAATTATCATTCCCGAAATCAAAGGATCATCAACAACAGACATCATTGAAAAAATAAAAAAAGTTTATGGAACAAAATGACGATAGTATAATAAAGCCAGGTGTTATGTATGGCCCGTTTATATTGTCAGTAAAAAGCACAATATCTTGTGTCCATGCAACGACATGCCCCTATTGTTAATTTTTTTCTTTACAAAAAGGCATTCTTTATGTATGAGGTGCAATTCAAGAAGATAGACCGCATACAAGGTGATGAAAATGGCCACAAAAGCAGAAAAAATTCAGCCTATGAAACCGGAAAAAGTGCAATTTTTTCGATATTTACTTACTCAGAAAATGAATGAGTTGCTTGATGAAGCCGAAAAAACAGTGTCCGACATGACCACGGGAAAAGAAAATTTCCCCGATCCTAATGACAGGGCCACCCTCGAGTCGGACAGGAACTTTGAACTTCGCATCAGAGATAGAGAAAGAAAGCTGATCGTAAAGATCCAAGAAGCTATAAAGCGTCTCGACGATGGTGTCTTCGGTATATGTGATGTCTGCGGCGGTCCCATATCTGAAAAAAGACTGATCGCAAGGCCCGTAACGACCCAGTGCATTCAGTGCAAAACCAAACAGGAAAAGATAGAGAAACAAAAAGGGGAATAGTTACACATACGATGTTTGTTACGGTTACCGTCAACATCCCCTCTGAAAAAACATTCTCATATTCTGTTCCGGAAACCCTGCGGAAAGAAATCTCCATTGGAAAGCGAGTCCTCGTCCCCTTCGGCAAGAGAAGACTGACCGCCTACATTGTCGAAGTATTGAACTGTTCCCCCTTCGAAGACACAAAAGAAATAATTGAAATCTTAGACCCTGAACCACTCTTCAATGAAACCGATCTGAAATTTTATCGATGGGCATCTCAATACTATCTCTACCCTCCCGGTAAAGCGCTCTCCGAAATCCTCCCTGGCGGAATCGATCCGAAAAGCGACCAGTGGATCGCCCTTGCACAAGAAGACAGGGAAAGATCAATTGCCCAAATGTCGGCGTGTCAGAAGAACATCATTGACGCTCTCACGCAATTTCCTGACGGTTTTTCTCTCACACAGCTGAAGAAAATGCTCGGCAGGAAGGATATCTACAGGGATATCAATGCACTCCGGAGCGCAGGTGCTGTTACGGTCGAACACAGAATCAGAAAACCGCACATCTCTAAAAAAAAAGACAGGATAATCACCCTCAATCCCCAATACCAGGACGCACAGAAACCGACAAAAAAACAGCATGTACTTATTGATCTTCTCAGTGCACACGGGCCTTTGCCCATGTCTGTCTTGCGTGGACAATGCAAGAATGTCCTCTCCACAATCAAGGCCCTCGAACTGCGGGGAGTCGTCTCTGTCACCGAAGAAGAGGTCTCCCGCCATCACGGCCAGAGCCCCGATCTCGGCATACACGGGCAATCAATCACTGCGAATGACGATCAGGAGTTCGCCCTGGGAGAGATTGCGAAAGGCATGGAATCGGGCAGGTTCTCCCCTTATTTGCTCCACGGGGTGACCGGCAGCGGCAAGACGGAAGTATATCTGAGGGCAGTTGAAAAAACCCTTGGAATGAATGGGGGAGTGATTTTTCTCGTCCCGGAAATAGCCCTGACGCCTCAACTGATCAGCCGTTTTACTACGAGGTTTCCCAATCAGGAAAAAGCCGTACTGCACAGCGGGATCTCCAGGGCCGCAAGGTACGATCAATGGCGCCGCATTCAGCGGGGGGAGATCAGGGTTGTCATCGGTGCCCGCTCGGCTGTCTTTGCCCCCGTCAGAGATTTGAAGCTGATCATCGTTGATGAAGAACATGATAGTTCCTACAAACAGGATGACCGCATGAGATATAATGCCCGCGACCTTGCCATTATGAGAGCAAAGCTCAATTCTGCAACGGTCATCGCGGGTACCGCCACTCCGGCGATCCAGACATATTTCAATACGATGAAAGGAAAATATACCTACCTTATTCTTCCCAAGCGAGTGGAAGACAAACCTCTACCGGAAGTGGAACTTGTTGATATGAAGCGGGAAGTTTTGGAAAATGACCGTACCGCGTCCCCCGTTCTGTCCCGGGCTCTGCACAAAGCAATTGAACATACCCTTGAGAAAAAACAGCAAACGATCCTTTTTTTAAACAGGCGCGGTTTTCACACTTTCATATTCTGTCTTGACTGCGGCCACACATTTCAATGTCCTAACTGCGCGGTATCCATGACATATCACGCGGGGGAAAACACTCTTAAATGCCATTATTGCGACTTTGTCATGAAACCCCCTCAGTTATGCCCCGGATGTCGCGGAAACCGTATCCGCAGCTATGGGGTGGGAACGGAAAAACTTGCAGAGGAAGTGAAAAAACTCTTCCCCGAAGCCCGCATCGAGAGAATGGACAGCGATACAACGACCGGCAAAGGGGCGCATGAAACTATCCTCAGGGCTCTCAGCAAACGCACCATCGATATCCTTGTGGGTACGCAGATGATAACCAAGGGACATGACTTCCCCTGGGTAACCCTGGTCGGCGTCATCTCCGCCGATACCTCCCTGAATATACCCGATTTCCGGGCGGCGGAAAGGACGTTTCAACTCCTCACGCAGGTCTCAGGCAGGGGGGGCAGAGGCGCCTTTCCCGGCAAGGTCATTATCCAGACCTTTAATCCTTATCATTATGCCGTTACCCGGGCCAAAGATCATGATTATCTGAGATTTTATCAAGATGAGCTTGCGCTGAGGAATACCCTGGCGTACCCCCCCTTTTCACGCCTGATAAATCTTCATCTCTCGAGTGCGAACAAAAGCAGGGGCATGGAGGGGCTGGAAAGACTGAAGCAGGTTATGTGTACCCTTACGTCCGGCAAGACGCCGCAAGGGAAGATAGAAATCATGGGCCCGTCAGAGTCCCCCATTGCCAAAATCAAGGGCAGGTACCGCTGGCAGCTCCTCTTGAAAGGCCATGATACGCGGACGGTCAATAACCTGGCCAAAGAAATCCTCGCGAACGCATCTGCGGTAACCGGTCTGGATGTCAGAGTTGATGTGGACCCCATAAACTTTATGTAGGGGCCACACAATACTCTTATACTCACCTTACCTTCAATCCCTCGTCCAGGTACCTGATGATAGGGAAAAGGAAGAATTCAATCACCCTCCTTTTCCCTACATTGATCTCAGCGGTAATGGACATTCCCGGTTTCACTCTGTACACCGTACCGTCCTTGGTCTCCAGCGTTT
>DNUI01000050.1 GCA_003508565.1 Syntrophaceae bacterium | reverse complement strand
TTCAGCTGGATGCTCACACCCCTTTCTATAAGGACAGTCAACTACGAGAACTCTCCACAAGTTCGGCGCAAGTAATAATTGGCGGCGTATTGGCCCTCTCTGAGCGAACGAGCCTAGACATCGCCGTGTCTGAAGATATCATAACAAAGGCCTCTCCGGACGTGGTATTTCATTTCGCGTTACGTACCCGGTTTTAATAATTGTAAACGTGGTTCTCGCCGCCAGAGGAGCGATTTCCGGGGGGGGGTACACTTGCGATTATTAAGGAAAGTGTGAGAATTAAAAAAATTAGGCTATTACGGGAAAGTTATTTTTGATTTGTTATTTCATTAAGGATGGTATAACTCCCTTGGTGAGAGAAAATGCTATGCATCGATTCCGGATATTCACTGAATTTGAACCGAAGGGTGATCAGACAAAAGCCATCGCAGAGCTCTCCCGGAGTGTTGATCAGGGAGATCCCCACCAGGTGCTTTTGGGGGTGACGGGTTCCGGAAAGACCTTTACCATCGCCAATGTTATTCAGGCTGTACAGAGACCTGCTTTGGTGATTGCCCACAACAAGACACTGGCGGCACAGCTCTATGGTGAATTCAAGACGCTGTTTCCGGAAAATGCCGTTGAGTATTTTGTCAGCTATTATGACTACTATCAGCCCGAGGCTTATCTTCCCAGTACGGATACCTATATTGAGAAGGACGCGTCTATCAACGAAGAGATCGACAAACTGCGACATTCCGCCACCCGCTCTCTCATAGAGCGCAATGATGTCATCATTGTAGCGAGCGTGTCCTGTATTTACGGGCTTGGTTCTCCCGAGGCCTATTCCGGGATGCTTCTCCGCCTGGAAGAGGGAATGGAGATACCACGGGATGATGTACTCAGAAGGCTGGTGGAAATTCAGTATGAGCGTAACGATATTGACTTTCATCGGGGCACCTTCCGTGTTCGGGGTGATGTGGTGGAAATATTTCCTGCCTATGAGGAGGAAAAGGCAATCCGGGTGGAGTTTTTCGGAGATGCCGTGGATTCCATCTCCCTCATCGATTCCCTGCGGGGGAAAAAACTTAGCCGTATTCCGAAGCTGGCCGTCTATCCCGGGAGCCACTATGTGACCACGAAGGACACAGTGAGACGAGCCATTGCCGGCATAAGGGAAGAACTGGGAGAGAGACTCCGGGAACTGCATGGGGAAAATAAACTTGTTGAGGCCCAGAGGCTGGAACAGCGTACTAAGTTTGATATGGAAATGATGGAGGAGATGGGATACTGCCAGGGCATTGAGAATTATTCCCGTCACCTCACAGGGAGAAAACCTGGTGAACCGCCTCCCACCTTGATGGAATACCTCCCCGGAAATGCATTGATTGTCATTGATGAAAGCCACGCCACAATACCGCAACTTGTCGGGATGTACCGGGGCGACCGATCTCGCAAGGAGACGCTGGTGAATTACGGCTTTCGCCTCCCCTCGGCGCTGGATAACCGGCCCCTGATGTTTAAGGAATATGAGGCCTTGAAAAATCAGAGGATTTACGTATCGGCCACTCCGGCGGAGTATGAACTGCAAAAAGCCCGTGGGCGGATTGTAGAACAGATTATACGGCCGACAGGGCTTATGGATCCGGAAATTGTCGTGAAACCGATAAAACACCAGGTTGATGACCTCCTTTCAGAGATACGCGACAGGGAGAATAAGGGCGAACGGGTTCTGGTGACAACATTGACCAAGAGGATGGCAGAGAACCTGACCGCGTATTATCAGGGGCTCGGCATAAAGGTGAGGTATCTCCATTCCGATATCCACACCCTGGAGCGGGTGAGTATAATCCGTAATCTGAGATTGGGTGAGTTCGATGTCCTTATCGGGGTAAACCTTTTGCGCGAGGGGCTGGACATACCTGAGGTTTCCCTGGTTGCCATTCTAGATGCCGATAAGGAGGGATTTCTCCGTTCCGAACGTTCGCTGATTCAAACAAGTGGAAGAGCGGCGAGGAATGTAGCAGGACAGGTAATCATGTATGCCGATACTATTACGGGTTCGATCCTGAACTGTCTCAATGAGACGAAAAGAAGGAGGGAGATACAGCGTCGTTATAACGAAGAATATGGTATCACGCCGGAGTCCATCAAAAAGTCCATTCATGATATTCTTGCGTCTATCTATGAAGCCGATTATGTGACAGTGCCCGTTATTTCGGAAGACAGAAGGATGTATTACCCTGAGGAGGAGCTGCCGGTGATGATTAAGCGCTTGAAAGAACAGATGAAGGAGGCCGCGGGAAACCTTGAGTTTGAGAAAGCAGCGGAACTCCGGGACCGGATTAAGGAACTTACCGGCATATTGATCGAGATGGGGGGAGAAGTATAGGATATACACTAAAATGTGGTCACCACGTTAAAGGAAAAGATTGACTTTGCGTGATCATTTTTATAGAAATGCCTGGTTAGATTTTCAGATAATTATGCGTAAAATCATTTCTATAGCCATTGCGACAGCGGGAATCATCCTGTTTGTTTTTACGGGATTCTCCCATGCCGGGACTCTTTCAGAAGAGATGAGCAGGCATATTGCAGGGAGAATCAAAGACACAGATATTTCCGCAAAAATAATCTGCATTGACAGACAATCGTGCAAGTCGGTCCTGGTGCCCAAATTTTATATAGACCGGAAATTCAAGCCCGCCTGGAGCGATGATTTCGGTCCGCTTCCCTATGTGGAAAGTTTTTTAGCGGTGATCCGTGAGGCATCTCGCGAGGGACTGAGGCCCGATGACTATCATATCCGCAAAATTGAACTGATCCTCACCGGGCTCTATGAAAGAATACTCGTGGGGGAATCACCGGACATCGTAAAGCTTATGGAACTCGATCTTATGCTTTCGGATGCGTTTCTCCTCTATGCGTCACATCTGCTCTATGGCCGTATCGATCACCATACTGTGTATCCGGGATGGGTTATCTATCAGAGATCTGCTGATCTAACAGCGGTTCTTAGCAATGCCATCGCTTCAGAAGAAATAGAGGAGTCCCTGGCGGGACTAATTCCATTTCATTCCGGTTACGCGGGGTTGAAGGAAAAATTGGTTTCGTATCGGCGTATTGCCGAAAATGGAGGCTGGCCTCAGATACCTAAGGGGCCAAAAATGAAAAAGGGATCCCATGGCCATAGGGTAGCAATTCTGAGGCAGCGGCTTTTGGTATCGGGCGATCTTGATAGAGCGGGAGAAAATACGCATGACGTCTTCGATCAAAAACTGGAGGAGGCGGTTCAACGGTTTCAGAAACGGCACGGCCTGAAAACCGACGGGACCGTTGGCCGGTCAACAATGGAAACAATGAATATTCCCGTCGAGAAGCGCATACGGCAAATTGCGCTCAACATGGACCGCATGCGCTGGCTCCCTGATGATCTCGGTGATCGTTACGTGTTTGTCAATATCGCGGATTTTCATCTGGAGGTTGTAGAAGATGGTCGTGAAGTGATGACGATGAAGATCATCGTGGGAAAGCGCGATTGGCGAAGCTGTGTCTTGAGCGCGAAAATGTCGTATCTGGAACTGAATCCTTACTGGAAAGTGCCGGACAGCATTGCGACGAAAGAGATTCTACCTAAAATCAAGAAAAATCCCGAGTATCTGGCAAGAAGAAATATAAAAATGTTCAGAAACTGGAACGATCAGGGAGAGGGTATAGATCCGAAGACGGTCGATTGGTCGCGCATTGGGACGAATAAGTTTCCCTATAGGCTTCGTCAGGAGCCGGGACCCGGCAATGCCCTGGGCAGGATAAAGTTTATATTCCCCAACGAGTGCGAAATATACCTCCACGATACGCCGACGCGCCATCTCTTTGGAAGACAACGGCGGGATTTCAGCCACGGGTGCATTCGCATAGAAAAGCCGATTGAACTGGCTACCTATCTCCTGAGAGATAAACCGACATGGACGAGTAAAAAAATACTTGCCGAAATCAGAAAGGGCAAAAGACAGGTGGTAATGCTTTCCAATCTCTTTGATGTTCATATTTTCTATGGGACCGCCTGGCTTGATAGAGGGGGAACGCTTCAGTTCCGTAACGATATTTATCACATCGACGAGGTACCGTATACGCTGACTTTTGGCGGAGTTCAGACTGCAGCGGCAAATCAATAAGGATCATGTACGAAAAACTTGCTCTATCCTTCAGGGTTCAAGGTGTCAAGGGATCGAGGATTCGAGGATTCGAGTGAGTATTGGAAACTCCACGCTTGAACCCTTGAATCCTCAAATCCTGTTTGCTGCCGTATAGCAGAAAATCCTACTATTTTCCATACCGGTACGTCAATGGATGAAAGCTCACAGAACATGGTTAATATTACACCGGCGACCCCCGGTATCTACCTCATGAAAGACAAAGAGGGGAAGGTCATCTACATCGGGAAGGCCAAAAATCTTAGGAGTCGCATCAGGACATATTTCAGAGGTGCAGATTCGCGATATATGGTTCCCTTCTTGATCTCTAAGATTCACGATATAGAGTGCATTGTTACGGAAACTGAAAAAGAAGCCCTGATATTAGAGAATACTCTGATTAAAGAACATCGGCCCCGGTACAATGTCATTTTCCGTGATGACAAAACCTACTTTACGATCAGAATTGATGTCACCGACCCGTTTCCACGCTTCCAATTAGTCAGGCGCCCGAAGAAGGATGGGGCAAAATATTTCGGTCCATACCCATCGAGCGCTTCTGCAAAAGAGACTCTCCGCTTTCTTCAGTCCATATTTCCCCTGCGAACATGCAGAGATCAGGAATTGAAATCCAGGAAAAGGCCCTGTCTTGAATATGAGATTAGGAGATGTCTTGCCCCATGTGTCGGCCATATTGATACATCATCATATCAGCGACTGGTAAAGGACAGTATGGCGTTTATGGAGGGACGCGGGGAAAAACTGATTGCCGATCTGCGTGCACGAATGAATGATGCATCGGAACTCCTGCATTTTGAAGAGGCTGCCTTTCTGAGAGACAGAATAACAGCTATTGAGGAAACGCTGGAGAAACAGAGCGTGGTGTCCATGTCTTCCAAAAATCGTGATATATTTGGTCTATACCGAGAGGGAATACTGACGCAGGTGTGTATTGTATATGTGAGGAAAGGTAAGATTACCGGAAAGAAGGCAATTCCCGTTCTCAAAATCCAGGGCGATATCTCTGACATTATTTCATCACTTGTGAAACAGTACTATGACAATGAACCTTATATACCAGATGAAGTAATAATTCCCGTTGATATCGAAGACAGAATGGTAATAAAAGAGTGGTTGTCGGAGAAAAAGGGCAGGGCTGTAGTAATGACTGTGCCTAAGAAAGGAGAATGTCTGGAATTTCTCCGTATCGCAGGCTCCAATGCGGAGAATGTATTCAGAACGGAGAGACGGGCAATGGATCCGAACGAGACAC
The DNA here is from genome assembly GCA_003508565.1 of Syntrophaceae bacterium. Lineage (GTDB taxonomy): Bacteria > Desulfobacterota > Syntrophia > Syntrophales > UBA2185 > UBA2185. The sequence continues at coordinate 5,759 of DNUI01000050.1, read as the reverse complement.
TTATGGATATGGCGAGAGTCCTCCATTTGAAAAACGAGCCAAACCGGATAGAATGCTTCGATGTATCGAATATCGGGGGGACTCATGCTGTCGGTTCCATGGTAACCTTTGTGGATGGAAGGCCATGGAAAGCAGGATACAGGCGTTTCCGCATCAGAACGGTGAAAGAATCCGATGATTATGCCATGATGTATGAGGTGTTGAAACGTCGGTTTAGCAGGAAGGAAAAGCTTCCGGACATGGTCGTCGTGGACGGAGGAAAAGGACAATTACAGGTGGCAATCACTGTGCTCAAAGATCTGCATGTACAAGGCGTTGATGTCATCGGCCTGGCAAAGGGGGACAAGGAACGGGACGCCCATGCAGGGCAGGATCACGTTTATTGTGTCGGTAAAAAAAATCCTGTGTACATTTTTAGATGGCCGGAGGTTCTTTTTTTTCTCCAGCGGGTGAGAGATGAGGCGCACAGGTTTGCCGTTACATACCATCGCAAGGTAAAACACAAGAGTGATTTCCATTCTGAACTGGATGCCATTCCCGGCATCGGCGCATTCAAAAAGAAGGCATTGCTGAATTTCTTTGGCGATATAAAAAAAATCAGGGAAGCATCGGTGGGTGAACTGCAAAAGGTAAAAGGTATTGGGGGTAGGAGAGCGGAAAAAATCTATACTTTTCTCAGACACCGGGCTGAGGCGGAAAATCGATGAACTTTATTTCCATCTTAATTATCGCCGTCGGCCTCGGAATGGATGCCTTATCGGTGGCAATCGGTGTGGGGGCAACTTCCCGGGTCCTTTCGTTCATGCCTGTATTTCGTCTTTCCTTTTGCTTCGGGCTGTTCCAGGTTCTTATGCCTATTGCAGGGTGGTTTGCCGGTATGACTGTTGCAAATGTTATTGCCGAATATGATCACTGGATCGCATTTGGGCTTCTTGCCTTTGTCGGCGGGAAAATGATCAAGGAGTCATTTAATGAGGAGGAAAAAGTTCACGCGGCGGACCCGACGAAAGGAGCAACTCTCATTATACTTTCAGTGGCTACAAGCATTGATGCACTTGCCGTTGGTCTCAGTTTTGCGTTCTTGAAAATACCCATCCTCTACCCATCAATAATTATCGGCATTGTCGCCTTTCTCATGACTGCGACAGGGATGTACTTCGGGGAAAGGTTAGGGAAGATTGTCGGCAAGAGGGTAGAAATATTGGGGGGTGCTATCCTGATCGGCATTGGTGTAAAAATATTGATCGAACATATGGCATGATATGAGGGGGAATTAAGAAACATGAAACCAGTATATTATACTGTGGCTTCGACTGCCTTCGGCGCTGCCGGGGTTGTGTGGATGCAAAAAGATGGCTCTCCAACCGTTATGAAAATCTGCTTCCCTGTCGAGGGCGAGGGTACGGACAACCTTGTCCGGCGGTATTTCCCGGGTGCAGAAATACGGTCACACAGCAATGTAGAGAAAGTGTGCCATTATCTCCGGGAATATCTGGCGGGAGATCCGCCTGAATTTTCTTTGAACATGCTTGATATGAGAGCATGTAGTCAATTCCAGAGGAATGTTCTCATTCTAGTCTGGTCAATTCCAAGGGGTATGGTCGGTACGTACAAGGGACTGGCGGGAAAAATCAGGGCACCGAAGGGTGCACGAGCGGTAGGGATGGCCCTTGCATCTAATCCCTTTCCCCTCGTTATTCCCTGTCACCGTGTTATACGTACAGACGGAAGCTTAGGCGGGTACGGGGGAGGAGTAGAGATGAAACAGAATCTTCTTGAGATTGAAGGTGTCCTCGTGAATGAAAAAGGGAAAGTACTGCCGCGGTTTTTCTGGTGATAGGATGATCAGGGCAGTCCCTGATACAAGACGGAACATTCCGGCTGTTTTCGTAAGTGGAAAGGATTTGCAATGCCTGTAGATTAGTTGGATGGTTTTGATTTTCTGACTTCTTTTATCACCGCCAGGTTATCCCGGTGAATAATTTCATCATAGTCTTTATACCCCAAAACCTGCTCAATCCTGGATGACTTTAGCCCCATGATCTTTCTGATTTCCGCGGAACTGTAATTCACCAGTCCTTTGGCCAGCTGGGTTCCTTCCATATCGACACATGTTACCGGGTCACCGATGCTGAAATCACCCTCTATGTTGATTATGCCTGAGGGAAGCAGGCTTTTCCCTTCCTCAATAAGAGCCGTTTTTGCTCCATCATCGAGAAAGAGTTTGCCCCGCGACTTCAGGGTAAAGGCTATCCAGTATTTTCTGCTGCTCAGATGTTCACTGGCGGGCAAGAAGAGTGTTCCGATTTCTTTACCCGCAAATATATCGCGCAGGATGCCCTTTTTCTTGCCAGGGGCGATAATGCAAGGGATGCCTGATGCCGTAACCTGTTTTGCAGCCATAACCTTGCTTTTCATGCCTCCCAATCCAACCTCTGTTGTCTCATCTGTCGCCGCTTTTTCTATTTCTTCCGTAAACACTTTTACCAGACTGATCAGTTTCGCTTTTTTTGATGCGGCGGGACTCTGGTCATAAAGACCATCCGTACTGGTAAGATTGATCAGCAGGTCGGCATCGATAACGTTGGTAATCATGGCGGCCAGATGATCGTTGTCGCCAAACTTGATCTCGTCAACTGCCACCGTGTCATTTTCATTTATGATGGGGATGATACCCCAATCAATAAGCGTGGATAAGGTATTGCGGACATTTAAATACCTTTTTCTCTCCGTAAGGTCACTCATAATGAGAAGGATCTGTGCGACGTACAGACCATATTTTCCGAATGCATTGGAATATACCCGCATAAGCCTGCTCTGTCCGATTGCCGCGGCAGCCTGTTTCTGTGGCATGCTTTTTAACCTGCCCGTTATTCCCATTCTATGTTTGCCGGAAGCAATGGCGCCGGAGGTAACAATCACAACCCGGTATCCCTCTTTTGTAAGCTGTGCAATTTCATCTACCAACTGTTCAATAATTTGCAGGTCCAGACCATCCTCGCCTGTTAACACCGCACTGCCGATCTTGATGAGAACCCGCTTAACTTTTGCCAGAGTTGCTTTCCGCACCATAATTTTTAACTTGCCTTTTTACTATGCAGCTTTTTCGTAATTTCTTGTATGACCATGGTGACACCTTCCCCTGTTGCGGCGGAAAATGCCGATACTTTTATGCCTTTTTTTTCAAATATGTCAATTTCTTTTTTGATCAGCTCCCTCGTGATGGGAAGGTCAATTTTATTGATGGCAATGACCTGGGGCTTTTCCATCAAAGACGGATTGAAAAGGGCAAGTTCCCTGTTCACAGTTTCAAAATCTTCCCAGGCGCTACTGTAACCTTCACGGGAAATATCAAGAATGTGAAGCAGCACAGCAGTTCTTTCAATATGGCGAAGGAAACGCGTTCCCATTCCTATTCCTTGATGGGCTCCTTTAATTAAGCCGGGAATGTCAGCAATAACAAAGGTATCCATATTCCCGTATTTCACAACACCCAAGTGCGGGACTAGTGTGGTAAAAGGGTAATCGGCTATTTTGGGTCTCGCTGCAGAAACTTTAGATATGAATGTCGATTTACCAACATTGGGAAGACCGATGATTCCCACATCGGCTAACAGCTTCAGCTCGAGGATGATCCAGCGTTCCTCACCCTTTATTCCTCCCTGGGCGTAACGAGGCGCCTGATTCGTAGATGTGGCAAACCAAGCATTTCCTTTTCCTCCCACGCCACCCTTTGCTGCGATAAAATACTGCCCATCTTCGCAGAGATCGGTAAGAATTTCAGCCGTGTCTGCGTTTTTCACTAGTGTGCCCACCGGGACGATGATATTCACATCTTCGGAGTTCCTGCCGGTCCTGTTGCTCCCTTTTCCATGTCCGCCATGTTTTGCCATGTGGTGCTGCTTATACCTTAAATCAAGCAGTGTCCTGTGGCTGCTTTCGGCACGGATAATTATATCCCCGCCTTTACCGCCATCCCCTCCGTCTGGCCCGCCGCGGGGGACAAACTTTTCTCTTCTGAAGCTGACACACCCCCGGCCACCATCACCTGCCTTTATATATATTTTTACTTCATCGATGAAATTCATAAAAAATATTACCAAATGTCATTATTGATGGTTCTACGATCGTTTCGTTGCATAAAGGATTTGAGGGTTCAATGGTTCGAGAGATTGAACCGTTCACTTGAGTTCTATGGATGGTATCAACTTTTTCGGAGATGAGCCAAAAAAAGAGGCACTCAAATAAGTGCCTCACATACATATAAGTACTTCACGTGACATTCCGGCCATCTTCCTTTATGGCCCATCATCCCCATCCTATAATTTACGTACGTCCACGGCCGCCTGTCCCTTATGGTCTTGTTTTATTGTAAATTCAACCCGTTCACCTTCCGCTAAACTGCGGAATCCCTCGCCTGCGATTGATGTATAGTGTACAAAAACATCCTCTCCTGATTCTCTGGAAATAAAACCATAGCCTTTTTTGTCGTTAAACCATTTAACAACGCCGGTTTCACGCTCATCCATTTTCCCCCAAGCCTCCTCTTTATTTGAAAGCTGGCTAAGTAGCGTACACGCTCACTTTTTTTCTTTTTTTGTCCAGCCTTTCATACATCACGATGCCGTCAATTTTGGAAAAGATGGTATAGTCTTTTCCCAGACCGACATTATTGCCGGGGTGGATCTTTGTCCCGATCTGACGAACAATGATTGTGCCCGCATTAATCCTCTGGCCGCCAAATACCTTGATTCCCCGTCTTTGGGCGTTGCTGTCCCGTCCGTTTCGGGAACTTCCCTGTCCTTTTTTGTGTGCCATTTTATTACCCCGCTAAATGGATATTTCCTTTATCTTCATTCTTGTCAATTGTTGACGGTGTCCTGTTTTCTTTTTATAACCTTTTCTTCTTTTCATTTTAAAGACATTTATCTTGCGCGCCTTTGTCTGTTCTACGATCTCGCCGCTCACCTTTGCTCCTGTAAGAAATGGAGTACCCACTCTCACCTCTTCATCTCTGGAGATCAACAATACCTCATCGAAACACACACTATCTCCCTTGTTGCCGTGTATTTTTTCAATTTCGACTATATCTCCTGGCGAGACCCTATGTTGTTTTCCACCTGTTTTTATGACTGCATACATATATTTTAATCCTTACAAAAAATTTGGGTTGCACTGTAACGAAAATAAATACCATTTGTCAACATAATTTATTTGTTTTTCTCTAAAAAAATCTCAGCAAAGAGTTGGATTTTTTAAATAATGGCCTTAAGGATAGTGTTTACTAAGAAAAGATGCTTAACCTGTGACGATTTTTCTCGATGTCCCAGTACTTAGATAGAGCAAAACTCTGAGGAAATTTCGGATTAGCGAGATAAGGCAATGAGCCTTTTTTGAAAGACTCAATCAACTCCCGGAAAACGGTATCTTTTTCTTTGTTGTCCACGAAGGCCCTCTTTTTGCTGTATTCATACACGATCTCTGGTCCCATAATTTTCCTGAATATTTCGAAATGTTCAGGTTTGATGAAGTAAGATGGTTGCAGTTCAACCCTGATTCTGATCAGTAGTTCAACTTTTGTTGTATCCCCTGCAATGGGTAGCGATGTATCCCAAACTTCTACTTTAAGACCATTGGGGAGAAGTATCTCTTCTACAGGCATTATCATAATCATATTTTTACCATCTTTGTACTTGACCTGCAAATATATTCCTCATATAAAGGAACAAAATTGTCATTGCAGAATGGGGATGTTGTCT
>DNUI01000255.1 GCA_003508565.1 Syntrophaceae bacterium | reverse complement strand
AAGGCAAAAGAAGTTTATTCCGAAAAAATAGTTGATTATGGGTCGAACCCCCAAAACTATGGTACCATGGACAGACCTGACGGTTATGCAAGAATGCCTGATGAGTGTGGTAACGATGTGGAGATGTTCCTGCGGGTTGAACAGGGAAAAATTGAAGATTCAAAATTCATCGCTGGAGGATGTATATTTACGGTTGCCGCATGTAATGCGGCGGCAGCAATGGCGAAGGGAAAGACATTGCACGAGTGTCTGCGGATTAACGTGAGTTCAATCGTGGAACATTTAGGGGGTTTGCCGAAAGACCACCTCCACTGTGCCATGTTTGCCGCTCTTATATTTCAACGTGCATTGAAAGATTATATTCTCAAGAATAAAAAATAAGAATTTTTTCAGAGACAGTTGATGACATCTCAAGGATTCAATTGAACTGCTGAGGGACAAAGAGCAAAGGTTGATCAAAACACTTACACAACAATTGAAACACAAAGACTTCAACACATAAATCCTTTTTCTATTAACTTAGGGTAACCTAAAGCTATCTTTTTATACAGGGGGGAGCATTGGATAAATTTAATATTCCGGAACATGTCTATGACGTCATAATTATCGGCGGCGGACCTGCGGGATTGACGGCAGGCCTTTATGTATCGAGGGCTGGCCTTAGGGGTTTGTGCATAGAAGGCGAATCTTCCATAAGTCAAATTACTGTTACAGATCTTATCGAGAATTATCCGGGCATACCCGAAGGCATCAATGGATTCGAACTTATTGAGCGGTTTAAAAAACAAGCGCTTCAATTCGGCCTGGAGATGATGTCGAGCGATGTCACTTCTGTGAAACAAACAAAGTGGGATGATATACAAGGATGGAAAGTAACGGCAGGAGACCGCGCCTATGACGCTCTTGCCGTAATTTGTGCAACGGGTGCATACTGGCGGAAACTCGGCGTTCCTGGTGAAGACGCGTATACAGGAAAGGGAGTTTCATACTGTGCGACATGCGACGGCCCCATATTCAGAAACAGAGAAGTTGTTGTTGTCGGAGGTGGTGACACTGCCGTGCAGGAAGCAATCTTTCTCACCAATTTCACACGCAAGGTAACTATCGTTCATCGCCGCGACCGGCTGCGGGCAACCAAGATTCTTCAGAAAAGAGCTTTTGCAAACAGCAAAATAGATTTTGCATGGAATTCTGTAGTTGAGGAGATATCAGGGAAAGAAACCGTGGAAAAGGTGAAGATCAAAAACGTGAAATCTCCCGGTGTCACCGGTGAGATTCCCGCGGCAGGAATTTTTATATTTACGGGTCTGACCCCCAAGACAGACATTATTCGCGGCGTTGCGGACCTTGATCAAGGCGGATATATAATCGTAGACGCAAATATGCATACTTCTGCAAAGGGTATATTTGCCGCTGGTGACTGTATAAAAAAACGCTTGCGCCAAGTCGTTACTGCCTGTGGAGATGGGGCAACAGCGGCATTTTCCGCCCAGCTCTATATAGAGGAGTTGAAAGGTGAGTCTTATTAACTGGCAGCATCTTCCCGAACATATAAATCCTAATATCTTAGAGATCGGTTCTTTTCAGATTCGTTATTATAGTCTCATGTATATTATCGCCTTCCTGCTGACCTATCTCCTTGTCTCATATCGGATAAAACGTGAAAACTATAATTACAAAACAGAAGACGTTCAAGACTTTTTCATATGGGCCATTGTCGGACTCATCTTTGGTGCAAGACTCGGTTACATCTTTTTCTATAATTTTGACTATTACATGAATCATCCCCTGGAAATTATCCTGCCGTTCGACTTTGCTCATGGTATGCGGTATGTCGGCATAAGCGGCATGTCGTACCATGGGGGTGCAATCGGCGTCCTTCTCGCGTCGATCATGTTCTGCCGTAAACGTCAGATAGAATTCTGGCAGTTTGCCGAACTTGTCTGCCCTGCAATTCCACTCGGATATACCTTCGGAAGAATTGGTAATTTCATCAACGGTGAGCTCTACGGAAGGGTTACCGATATGCCCTGGGGTATGTATTTCCCCCTGGACGTTACACATCAACTCCGTCATCCTTCACAGCTTTATGAGGCACTCTTCGAGGGACTTTTCCTTTTTCTCATCCTGTGGGGTATCAGGAAGAAAAGTCCTTTTGACGGTTTTCTCCTGGCCATATACCTGATCGGTTATGGGTTTGTGCGCTTCGTGATAGAGTATTTCCGGGAGCCCGATTCTCAGCTCGGACTCATATGGGGAGTCTTGAGTATGGGGCAGATACTCTGTATCCTGATGATCCTCACGGGCGCATTTGTGTATATGTATAGGTGGAAGCAAGAGAAAAAGGCGGCGTAAAAAAATAGAATCATTTCCGAAAAAATATCCAATATGGTAAGGATTAAAAGGGTCGGGGATTCACGTGAAATGCTGAAGAAATCCAGATCTCTTGAACCCTTCAACCCCCGAATCCTCGAATCCTTCTTGCAATTAATTGGGAAAAAACCGAATATACAATATCTAAGCACACACAATGCGAAAGGAGGAATGATACCATGAGTAAAAATGTAGTGATTATCGGTGCTGGGGCCGGCGGCGCTTCGGTTGCCGCGGAAGCAAAGCGCATGGATCCATCCCTGTCCATTTCTCTTGTTGAAGGCGGTCCGTATACTTCCGTTGCCGCGTGACCCATGCCGTATTACATCGGTGATGTAATCAAAGAGGAAAAGCGTTTGATCGCGAGAACTCCGGAAAAGTTCCGGGATACGGGCATTGATGTCAAATTAAATACCTCTGCGGAAGGGATTGACGCCGATAAGGGAATTGTCCGGCTTTCCGATGGCACCGCAATTCCTTACGATACCCTGATCCTGGGAACGGGAGCATCAGCATTTATCCCAAAAATACCGGGTGTTGAACTTGAAGGAGTTTTTTCCCTGAAGAAACTTGACGACGCAATTCAGATAAAGAATTTTATCAACAACAAGGAGTGCCGGAAAGCCATTATCGTGGGAGCCGGTTTCATCGGGATGGAGATGAGTGAGGCGCTTCGCGTCCGCGGTATTGAAACACAGGTTATTGACCTGCTCCCCCGTCCGGCCATCAGGTGGGATCCTGAATTTTCCAAGGTTATCCTGGAGGAATTGACCCGCCAGAATGTTATCTTTTCCGGGGAAACAGGAATTGTATCAATTGAAAAGGGAATGGATTTCCGGCTTCGCATGAAGTCAACCAGGGGCGAGATGGACGCAGATATAATAATCATCGCAATCGGGATCAGACCGAACACAAAGTTAGCCCATGAGTTGGGACTGCAAATCGGGAAATCAGGAGCCATCCAGGTCAATTTTTCCCAGCGCACATCGAAAGAAGGAGTCTACGCGGTGGGGGATTGCTGCGAAGTCTATCATCGTGTGAGCCATCGCTGGGTCCATATTCCTCTAGGAGATGTGGCCAACAAGCAGGGGCGTGTAGCTGGCCGCAATGTTGCTGGGGGCACTATGATCTTTCCGGGTGTGGTCGGTGCCCAGTCCTTCAAGCTGTTTTCTCTTGAGGTAGCGGCTACCGGTCTTGATGAAGCCGAAGCGTTGAACAGCGGGTATCATCCCGTGAGTAACATTATCTGGGGCAATGCCATCGCCCGTGCCATGCCGGGAGAGAAAAGGCTGGGATTAAAACTGGTAGCTGACCGGGCATCGGGAAAACTTCTGGGCGCCCAGGCCGTGGGAACATTGGGAGCAGTCAACAGGATCAATGCCCTCTCGTGCGCCCTCTGGACGGGTATAGCCCTTGATGAAATCGCATACTTGGATTTTGCCTATGCTCCACCCGTCGGTCCGGCATGGGATCCCATCCATATCGCGGCGCAGGAACTGATGCGGAAGCTGTGATATACGGTTATCTCTGGATAATTTTCAATGTCTTTAGGATTCAAGGGCTCGAAGGTTTAAGGATTCGATTGAAACGAAAGAAATAACCCTGAATATCACGTGGACTCTTGAATCCCTGAGTCCTCGAAGCCTTAGTTTGCAACCAATTATGAGTTGCCTCCTATAAACGGAATCTGTGCCTGACGTGAAACTGCGAAAACCACCGGGATCACAATTGAAATTGTGGCAAAAACTAAATCAGGGTAAGTATCGCCATCGGGAAGGATTGTTTCTGGCGGAAGGTTTCAAAGTTGTTCAGGAATTACTGAAAAGTAAATGGAAAACCAGCGCAGTTCTGGTGATGGAGAAAAAAAGGCCCCATTGGGATAATTATCTTGCGACCATTCCGGGAGACATCAACATCTACGGATTATCGGAAACGGCGTGGGGTACACTAAGCCAGGATAAAACGGCAGAGGGAATCATGGCTATTGTCGCTATGCCGCCACGCGCCGACATTGGCGAATTTCTTATGCGTGACACCGGTCATATTGTGTTGCTCCATGAGATACACAACCCCGGTAATCTTGGTGCCATAGCACGTACTGCCCACTGGTTTGGGATGAGAACAATACTACTCAGCACAGGTTCCGTAGATTTTACAAATCCAAAAGTCGTGCGTTCCTCCATGGGAAGCCTTTTCCACCTGCACGTGATGGCGGACGTTGATTTTGCCGAAGCGCTGCCGAAAATAAAAGAACACTATTTCCTCGTTGGCAGTCATACACGGAAAGGCACCATGCCGCATGCCTGTGCAGAGATGACAGCCCTTCTTATGGGAAGTGAAAGTCATGGTGTGCCGGAAACAATACTCCATTTCACTGATGAACTATGGCGTATTCCCGGCACGGGTGATGCGGATTCCCTTAGTCTGCCGCAAGCAGCAGCAATCATGATGTATGAATGCGCGAAACAGGGTCAGGGTATAGAGAGAGGGACGAAATAAAAGAAAATGGAATCGTATATTCAGGTAACCACTACGACGGACAAGAGGGAGGATGCCGAAAAAATCGCCTTCGCCTTGGTGGAAAAGAAGATCGCGGCCTGTACGCAGATTGTCGGACCCATCACCAGTATCTACCGCTGGAAAGGAAACATTGAAACTGCCGAGGAGTGGCTGTGCGTGATAAAAAGCAGGAAAACTCTTTATGAAGAAATTGAAAAAACCATTAAAGCAGTTCACTCTTATGAGGTGCCGGAAATCATAGCTGTACCTATTGTCGCGGGGAGTGAAGACTATCTGAAATGGTTAAGGGGTGATCTTGCAAAATAAGAGGGTTCGAGGATCCGAGTGAAATGCATACAATAATTTTGTTGCACTTGAATCCTTGGATCCTCAAATCCTTTTGTACCTACCCGGAAGGAGACCTTTTATTACATGCCTCTCTTGCTTGCCGGTGACATTGGTGGAACGAAGACGCATCTGGGTATTTTTTCCCAGGAGACGGGTGTGCGTGCGCTTCTCGTGGAGGCAGATTTTGAAAGCGCTCAATTTCCAGATCTCACAACCATCACCAGAAATTTTCTCGATGGAATTAAACTCACCGTAGATGCGGCTTGCTTTGGAGTAGCAGGGCCGGTCTCAAGAGGCATCTCCAAAGTTACCAACCTTCCCTGGGTTCTCGACGAAAGACAGCTTTGCCGGGAACTGAACCTGAAAATTGTCAAACTGATGAATGATCTGGAGGCACTCGCCTGTGCAGTACCCCTCCTCACTTCTTCGGATCTCCATACCTTGAACGAAGGCAGGCCCGTTTCCAAAGGGAATATGGCAGTTATTGCTCCCGGCACCGGCCTTGGCGAGGCATTCCTGACCTGGGACGGGATGAAATACCTGGGACATGCCTCAGAGGGCGGTCACACAGATTTTGCACCAAACAATACTCTTGAAGGGGAACTGCTTACTTACCTTCAGGAGAAGATAGGACATGTCAGTTATGAACGCGTGTGTTCAGGATTGGGAATCGTAAATATCTATTGTTTTCTCCGTGAGAGATGCTATGCTGAAGAACCATCCTGGCTGACAGATACATTGGCTCTGGAAAAGGACCCTGTGCCGGTTATTGTGAGCGCAGCGATGGATCGAGATAACCGTTGCGATCTCTGTATCATGGCGCTCAAACTTTTTATTTCCATTCTAGGTGCGGAAGCAGGTAATATGGCACTTAAAATAATGGCCACAAATGGGGTATATATAGGAGGAGGGATACCCCGCCGTATAGTAACACTCATGGAAAATCAAGAATTTATGAATTCTTTTCGTCACAAGGGGAGGATGTCTGATCTTGTATCACAAATGCCGGTGTATATTATTACCAACCCCAGGGCGTCTCTTTTCGGTGTCGCATATTATGGTTTTGAATATTGTGTAAACCTTAACACGACATAATGGAGGTGAACAATGTTGACAAGAACGTTATGCATACTTACCCTGATCTTGTGTTTGGCAACTTCAGGGTGTCTTTCGTCACGATATGCTGACAGAAATTCAAGTGATGAAATGCGTAAGTCCAAGGTGGCAATTGATCAGCTCAACGAACAGGTTACGGCGCTCAATAAAGAAATGGACACCCTGAAAAAAGAGTTGCAGCAGATTAAAGAAGAGAAACAAAAGGAAGTGGCAGGAGTGGGCGCAGAGAATGTTTCCCCGAGTGATCAGACTGGTATCGCCAGAGAAACCGCCGTTGCTTCTGTTCCTGAACCGGAAAAGAAGGATACGATTCAGGAAATTGACATTGTAAAAAAAGAAGAAATAAAAAAAGCACCTGAGGCACAACCATCTGTTTCCCAAAAAGAGGTCACACGTAAATTATTGAGAATGAAAGTCTTGAGTGGAAATGGAAGGTTGTCAGTTGCACGAGATATGTCAACGAAAATTATAAGAATGGGTTACAAAATTGAAGATATAGGTCTTGCTTCTCGCACAGATTATAAAGCAACTACAATTTATTTTGCTCCAGAGTATAGGAAAGAAGCTGAGGGTTTAGCGACCAGCTTGGGAGGAGAAGCTATCACAAAGCCTATAACCTGGACCTCGGTGTTTCATATCATTTTAGTCGCGGTACCGTAGAATTGTATGCGTAGTGAAAGAAAGAATTCCTCATTGTAGAACTTCACACAACGAGCAGAACTCAACAATCAGGAGGTTAGACATGGCAAAATACAACGAAATCCAAAAGATGGCCAAGAATATGGGTATCAATACATTTCAGATGAAAAAGAAAGACATGATCCTGGCTATTCAGAGGGCAGAAAATAATATGGAATGTTTCGGGACATCCAGGGTGGAATACTGTCAGGAGCTTTCTTGCCTATGGCGGGATGATTGTATATCTCTCAATGAAACCAACTGAACCATGAAGTTTTACTGTTTCTGCCTGTAGGATCCGAGAGTTTTCATTGAGTTAATCCATGTTTTCACAAGGGATCCTCTGTCCCGGATACTTTGAATTCTTTCTCTGGCCGCCTTTTCACCTTCCCTGATAAGGTCAATCGCCTCAGAAAAGCCGGTCCAGTGGATATTTTTAACATCAGGCCGAATAATTATGTCGGCGTTCATTAATTCGTAACGTTCCAGTTTATCGGACGTTATTTCACAGGCTCTGTAGTAGATATCTTTCGCTGTTTTAAATTCTTCATCAGTGCTCAGATCGCGGCCTACAGATACGGCAATAACAAGGTCTACTCCTTCCCTCCTTGCGACGCTTACAGGAATCAGGCTGATAATACCGCCATCAGAAAGGAGCCTTTCTCCTTCCTTTACCGGCTCTATCGCTCCAGGCACCGCGCTGCTTGCGATCACAGCCTGTCTGAGGGAGCCTTTATAAAATACAATCTGTTCACCAGTCAGCAGGTCTGTCGCCACGGCACGAAAGGGGATACGCGTGTCTTCTATCAGGATGTCGGGGATAAAGTTGTGAATCATGGACTGGAAGGCATCAATAGATAGGATACCGGGCTTGAACAACATCTGTATTACATAGAGCTGATTTTTCAAGAAACTTTGAATCTTCTGCGTCAAACCTTCCCGCTCTCTGCCATATATATCTCCCATGGCTTTTATCGCGGATGATCTAAATTCAGCACTGTTAACATAGTCCCGTACTTTTTTCTCCAGTTCCTGAGAAGAAATACCGCAGGCATACGCTCCGCCCACCATAGCACCGATGCTGGTTCCCACAATAACATCAACAGGGATGCCTTCCTGCTCAAATACCTTTAACACACCAATGTGGCTGAGCCCTCTGGCACCCCCACCTCCCAGAACGAGGCCGATGCGTTTCTTCAACCACTTCATTTTCTGTTTTTACTTGCTCTTCTGGGTAGACTTAGGTTGTTGTCGGAGCTGTTTCGCTCTCAATTTCAAATTTTTTTTCCTTCTGCGCCTTTTGCGGTCAAGCTCCTTCATCCGTTCAATTTTCTTATGCCCGCCCATAGTACCTCCTCGATATTTATTATTTACGTGTATGGTTGTCGTGAGGATAGGGTAAGAGGGGCTCTGTGTCAAGCACTAAGGACAGTGCATATAGCGGAGTTTGAATTTGATCCGCTCATTGATTCTGATTATCGGGATTCTTAGAGTTTTCTGATACTGCATGTTTTTTTTTTAATAATGCAAGCCACCTGTCGCGATAGAAATAGGCAATGATGATAAAAATGGCGCTAATGCCTGCTATAATTAAGAGGCCTGCATATTGGTCGTTGCGGGCGTAACTGCCGCTTACGGAGAGCAGTATGGTCCCGAATATACGCCCCACCGTAGAAATGACCAGAAAATGCCATGTAATCATGTGACTTAAACCCATGATGTAGCAAAGGTAGTCTTTCGGAAAACCGGGAATGAGAAAGAGAAGAAAGGAGACAAATAATCCCCGGTGTTCCAGAAAGTAGTCGTATTTTTGCAGGGTTGCAGGATTGACTGCCTTCTCGACCAGGGGCAGGCCAAAAAATCTTGCCAGCATAAAGGCCAGCCAGGAGCCTAGTGTGAGACCAATCGTAGAGTATATCGTTCCCAGGACAGGACCATAAATATACCCGCCAATAAGGCCGGTTGCCTCGCCCGGTATGGGAGCTGCTATAACCTGCAGAACCTGCAGGGAAATGAAGACAAGTTCATCATAGGGATAAGAGTGAATAAATGTGATGACCTTATCCTTATCGAGGAAGAAGGTATACAGGTCATAGTGTATAAAAAGATAGGTTGCCAGAGCAATAAAAAGAACTAGAGGTAATATTCTTAGGAAGGGACGTCCATTCATCAAGGTAATCCGGGTATTTTGGTTTTTTCATGCTCATACTTTTTAACGAATGTCCATAACTTTCTGAATGTTACTCTACACAACTCTGTTTTTACAACGCGAATCAGTTTATTTCTGCCGGATGTTCTTCTCCAATTTTTCGAGTTCCCCGGCTATCGCCTCAATCTCTTTGGGGTCTGATGTGTGTTCCCGCAGTGTGGCCAAATATGTATACGCAGTTTCAGTATCTCCGAGGTTTCGTAACAATATCGCGGGAAGTATCCGTACAATGGGAGGTGCATCGGGAGCATTCGCCGCCTTAAGGGCATAATGGTAGGCAAGATTGCTGTCTTTGAACCTGGTTTTCGCCACGTAAGAGGCCTGCCAGGGGAGCTTCCAATCATCAGGAAATTTTTCCCGTGACTCGTCCAAATAACTGAAAATCAAGCGTCCCTCAGTATCGGTTCTGAAGCTCATAAAATGCACGGCAAAGAAAAAAGGGCTTCTGTTGTACGGGTCAAGCCCTGTGATCACCCGCATGTAGGATAACAATCCCTTATAGTCCCACTGATAACACTCGGCAGGGGCCGCAGCGAGAAGGTAGAGTGAAAGGAGCAGGCTGACAAATCTTTCCTGGTCGAGGGAAACGAGCTTCATCCATTCCAGATGTAATCTGGGCACTACCTGGTAAGGGTTTTTTTCTTCCACATTCCTCCATCCCACATTCACAAGAAATGCGTGCCCCACAAGCAGAAGCACCAGCAGGCAGGGTAAAATGCTCTTCTTGATAATGTTCATTTTCGCGGGCATTAGAAATCTCTCTTCCTGATATCAATCGCAAGAATGAGAAAGAGGATGACAAGGTACGCACTTGCATACACTGAAGGGAAAAGGATGTCCGACCAGGCCACAGGTGCCTGTTCCAGTACGGCTGCCTGGGCATTGAAGAAACTGAGGGAAGGAAAAAGATAATACAATACCTTCAGGATGGGAACCCATTCTTTTGCGACCTGCATTCCGATGTCCACCAGCTTTTTTGTACTATGCCCGATGATATAAAAGCCGGCAACCCCGAGCATGGAAGATGGCAGGGAGCGCAAGCCAAGGGTAATCGTAAGCGCTGCCATGATCATGATCATCTGTTCGAGGATGCAGAGAATATAATGAACGGCAAGGGGTTTTACTGAACCGACCGCCAAGACTACCGCACCTGCAAAAAAAATAATTGTTATCGCCGCGGCGATAAGCGAAAAAGCGATGAACTTGCCGAAAATATATTCATATCTCGACAATGGTTTGGTAATTACCATGTAGATTGCCTTCGAATCAATTTCCCGATAGACTGAGCTTACGGCAAGCAGGAGAACAAATACAGTCGTCACCAGCACGGAGAGCGCCATATAAGAACGGTTAAAGGCTTCAACTGCCCCAAAGATACTGGTTTCACGCATAAAAAATGACAGTGCAAGGGCGCCACACATCAACGGGATAAATCCCCAGAATAATCTATCCTTTCGGACCTCCTGAAGGGTGTACAGTGAAACTACGCCGATTCTGTTCATAAATAGCCCGCTACCCGTTTCATGTTGTCCATGCCTGGTGTGGACGAATCACATTGAGGAAGGCATCCTCAAGAGAGCGACTGCTGTATGATCGCAGCTCTTCCGGCGTTCCGTCTAAAACCTTCTTCCCTTCATGGATAATGACCAATCTGTCAGCTATTTCCTCGAGATCCGTCAATATGTGGGAAGAGAAGAAGAGGGTTTTGCCTTTCCTGCGGAGGGCAATAAAGGCATCTTTCACCACTACCCGCGCTCCAGGATCAAGACCACTTAAGGGTTCATCAAGCACAACGATTTCCGTATCAGGCAACATAGCAGCCATTACACCGAGTTTCTGACGCATCCCTTTAGAATACGTTCTTATTGGTTTTGACAGCATGCTTTGCTGAAGTTCAAGCCACCCGGCACATTCATCAATCACGTTTTTATTGAACGCCCTGCCGTAAAGACGAAGCATATAAGAAACAAAATCATATCCGGTCAGATACGGGGGGGGAGAAAAATCCTCCGGGAGGAAAGATATATGCGATTTTGCCTCCCTGCCATGTGCCGCACAATTATTTACCAGCACCTCTCCCTCGAAGTTCACGATAAGTCCTACGATCGTTTTTAAAAGCGTGGTCTTCCCTGCACCATTGAGACCTACGAGGCCTACGGATTCGCCCATGGGGATATCGAGATGTACCTCTGAAAGGGCCGAAACCTTACCGTAAA
>DNUI01000099.1 GCA_003508565.1 Syntrophaceae bacterium | reverse complement strand
AGCATCTAAGCTTGAAACCCGGCCTGAAAAGAGACTCCGTTGAAGGACACCGGTAAAAGACCGGTTTGATAGACCTGGGATGTACGCACGAAGGCAACGACGTGTTCAGTCCGCAGGCACTAACGTCCGAATACCCCAGTGCTCGCCACGTCAAACCCAGACGAAATTCTGAGTGCAAACCAATCCGGTGACGGTACCGTGTCGGCAACGATCCGTACCGAAACCCGATATCTTATATCCTATGCTGGAAAACATTATAGGGTATCAGGGTATCACCCTCTACACGTCCTTGCCAAGGTGGCGGAGCGGCTACGCGGTTGACTGCAGATCAACTACACTCCGGTTCAAATCCGGACCTTGGCTTTGGGTAATTGCGGCCATAGCAGTCGGGAAACACCTGGACTCATTCCGAACCCAGCAGTTAAGCCGACTCACGTAGTGCACTGTACTGAGGTACGCGAGTCCTCGGGAACTGTACCACGCTGCAATTACCCTTCTTATTAGCATCGAAAATTGGCACTTGTTTTTGTGATTTTGATTGAAGAGCGGAGGCTCTGAACCGCGGCATTTTGGTGCGTTAATTGATTTTGTATCAAGTTTGACTCAGCCAATCTAAAAAAGATATTTGATTGGAATTATTTCAGTAGAGAATTTAATTGTTCATAAATAAAATGAATTGATTTATCATTAGGGAATGATTTCAGTCCTATTTTTGTATATTTCAACCCCTCTTGGATACACTCTTCTGCTAAATCAATTTTATTTATTGATGCATATTGTTTTGCGGTTATTAATTCAATTTTTGCGAGAACATTCAAACAATAGGGATCTTCATAAAAATTATATTGAGTTATTAGTCTTTTTGCAGTCTCTAATTTTCCATTCTTTATACACAATTCTGCCATAATTGTATCTCGAATCATCCTATGTCTTTTCGGTAACGTTTCAGGTAATTGTTTTAACAATTCTTTTGCTCTTTCGTAGTTCTCTCTTTTTATTTCTAAAGCGGCCAAATGCATCACTGCTTCATATAAATTACTGTCAAGAGCAACAGCAGTTGATGCTTCTCTATGAGCCTCATCCCCTCTATCCATATGTGAATAGAGAATTGATAACTTATGCCTAAATGAGGCCTCTTCAGGGAACGTTATTACAAGATCTTTAAGAATTGGCAAAGCTTCATCAATTTTTCCTAATTTTTCAAGTATATCAACATATTTTGGTGCAATATATTTATCACGTGGTTGGATTGAATAGGCGACACTCATAATCTCATAAGCTCTCATTGTATCACCTATTCTATCTAATAAATCACCATAATCCCTTAAGAGAGGTAAATAATCCCGGCGTATTTCCAAACCTTTTTTGAATTCTCGTAAAGCTTCAGAGTTTTTATTTCTTAGTTTATATATCATACCTTTTGCATGATATAATTTATATAATGCATAATTTTCATGTTCTAATAGGTCGATTTCTTCTAAGGCTTCTTTATAAAGCTCTAGTCTTGTTAGGCAACGAGTTTTTAAAAATCTTATCCCATTATCATGTGGATTAGCCTCTAAAATTAAATTGACATAATTAAGACTCAATTTATAGTCTTTTGCAAAATATAGTTTCCATGCAGCTTCTTTTATTTCACCACGGAAGTAAAAAGAGAGTTCATTTGCTTCTTTATATTTATCAGATAATAAATATAATTTATAAGTTATTGCACAATAATGAATGAATTCCTCTGAATTGGGTGAAAATCTTGACAATTGATTATGGGTATGATATGCAATTTTTTCGCAAACTTTTTTAAATTTCTTATCAGAAAAAAGGGATCGCCATAAATAATCCCTCATTAAAGGTAGAATTTGAAGCCAATTTCGTTCAAAAAAAACAAACTGGTATGACGATAATTCGTCAATATTTCGACGAATAAATTCAATGTCTTTATGCAATAACTTAGATAAATCATATTGTGTCAATCCAGTTTCAGCAACGGTGAGAATTTTTAAAATGCTAATTTTATCTTCATTTAAAAATTCTTTAGATCTTCCAATTAGCTGTTTTGCAGCATCTATTCGAATCTCTTTGAAATGACTTAAATCTTGAATTACCGATTCTATTGAATATTTTGTAATTATATTAGCAGCTAACTTTGCTGCAAGCGGATATCCATGCAATTCTTTGGAAGCAATTTCAATAGACCCAGAATTAATTTTTTTTGTTGGATCAGATAATCTAACCCATTTATTAAGGATCGCCTGAATATATATATCATCCATTTGACGAACTTTTATTGTTAAAGCAACCTTTTCAATTTCTTGTGAAATATTTCGAGGAAATCTCGAGGTTGCAAAAAGTATAGGGATATTTACGCCACTTTTATTTAATTCGTTTAGTATTTCATAAAAAAAAAGTTTAATATTTAATTCATCATCAATTAATGTGTCAAAATCATCGAAAAATATTACTTTTCCTTGATTATGTAATTCTTTAATTGAATTTATTATGATTTTTAATAAGTCGCGATGTGACGTATCTTTTTTCGGCAAATCGGTTTTTGAAAGTGCTGCCATTTCTACAGCTAAGCGTAACTCATCATAACCTCTAGTTAAATAAATATGAGCAATTGGTTTCCTAAAAACTCGGTCACAGGCATGTAAGGCAACAGTTGATTTTCCAATCCCATAAATACCCCATAAAAAAATAAATTTTATACCGGAGATACTTGCTCTTTCAATAGCTCCAATTTCATCATATCTGTCAATAATGGAAATATTCCAATCCTCTCTTGGAATAATATCCTTTTCTTGATTTAAAACAATTTTAACGATTTTATCGATAGCGATATCCGGAGGAATATTTACATCAATATAAATAAATGGTTTTAATTCGAGGGGAACCTCACAATCTTCAATTTTAACAACGATTATTTTAAAATTTTGATTTCGAATCCATTGTACTATTGCTAAGTTAATTTCATATTTTATCCAACGGGATTTCATTGCTTGTTTAGAAGCGATAATTATAAAATAATTTGAATCTTTTATCCCCCGAGCTAATTCCGATGGTAAAATATCTCCAGCATCGAGAACCCATTTATCGAGAAAAACATCTTTTTCGCCGAGTTTGGTTGCAATTCTTTCCACGAACTGTGAATCCTTACTTGAATACGAAAGAAAAGCATACCTACTAGTCATATTAAGAAATTTGCGTTAATATATATAATTTATCGGACACTCTTATTCAATATCACTTGAAATAGATATCACAAACGGCCATATCCTCACCATATTTCCGAACGGCCCATCTCTCAACGATGGCCAGGTCCGCACTTGTTGTGGACGTGCTGACCGGGACCCTCGGCCCGGCCGCTGTGTGGCGATTTGGATAGATGGATGAGATATTTTTCAAAAAGAAGAGACTTGAATCTCTTTATTTTCTTATAATTGTTACCTGATCTTCATACTGTCGCATTATTCCCTCATACCATTCTTGATAAAATCGCTCATAGACCTCAACTTCAAAAAGAACGACAATTATATGCTCAAAATGCTGGGAATACCGGTTGATTTTATCCGCTATTGTAATAAGACCCTGGCTGTCTGTTGGCCCTTTGATTTCTATGGCAACATCTCCAACCACAATATCTGGTCTCGATGATCCCCTTTGAACCTCGAACCCAATATCTCCGGGAATTTTCTCACAAAGATACGTGTAAAGATTTGTATGATAGAGTAATTCATTTTTAAACGACTTTATCGGCCGGTATTCGCCAATTACATTAGTTAATTCTTGAAGTAGGAATTTCTCTTCTGTGGATGATCCATACGAAATTGTTCCATCATTATCTTCATACTCGGGATATTTTCCTACCCTATCTTGCTTGTATTTTCTTTCCAGTTCAGTTATTTTATATGTAAGTTTGTGGTTCATTTTGGCATAATCTTTCAATTTTGCTAATTCTATATGCTTTAGAGCATACTTCGCCCAATCATCGTACCTTGGTGTGACATACACCAATTGGTTTCTACTGTTCAATCTTGTGACAGTTGGATGACCAATATTGAAATATAAACACATTTTTTTTAATTCCTTAAGGTCAAATTCTGCAATAATTAATTTCTTAATATGAATTTTGTGACTTCGCAAAAGAGTACTATATGCAATCTTTCGTGTTCCTGACTTAACAGCCCCTCCGATTGAATCAAAAAAACCCCTTGATTTCTTCGCTAATGATTTTATTGATTTATTGTGAATGCTATCTTCGATTGGAATTTGTTTCAATGAGGGATCTTGTTCAACCACGATCTCGTTTTCAACTGATACTGTATCTTTTATGCCAGATCTATGAATTTCTTGTTCAATTGGAAGTTGATGCAATGCGGGTTCTTGTTCAATGTGTATTTTATTTTCAACCGTGGGTGATTCAGATCTGTCAGACCTGAATTTTATGGAGTCTATTTCAGCAGTTTTCTCAATTTCAATTTCTTGAGTGGCCTTCCCCTTTTCTTTTAACTCATTTATTGTAATCTTAATCTTCTTGGCGTCATCCTTCTTTCCAAGTTTGGATAATGAATATCCCCAATTATTCCATGCTGAAATATATTCAGGATTAAGATTGGTTGCCTTTTCATAGCATCGAACGGCATCCTCAAACTGTCCCTGGTTAACATATTCATCGCCACGATTTTTCCAGTATATTGATTCCTCATTGGACATATTCGGTAAAATTAGAAACAAACTAAGCTACGATAATACTTTTCTCAACATATCTGAATAGTTCACTGCTCCATACCCCCCTCACCATCCCGCCCGCCCCGGCGCAAACGGCCCTACCCTCCCAATATTTCCGAACGGCCCCACCCCCGCGACAGCCAGGTCCGCCCTCATCGTGGACAAGCCCCTTTGCAATAGCCTCTTAATGAGGAATACTGAACCCAGAAGTTCAACAATTTCATATCCGTTCAACCCAATCTCTTGCACGAATGCTCCTCGCCGTATTTCAGAGTGGACCCTGGCTCGTTTACAATGCAGCTCCGGGATCTGGTTTAGGGCACATAGGGCACATTGAGGGTATTTTTCAGGATCTTTTCACGTACGGAAAGTATAGAAAAAAGTTCCGGAAAATAGGTGAGAAGTGCCCTAAGTGCCCTAAAATGGCTACATGGCCCCTAAACTTCAAAAAAGGAAAGAATTGCTGATTTTTTTCATTCAGCCAGGCCAGGTCAATCTTGGAGAAACGCGCCCCATTCCCGAAGTTTTCTTATCCTCTCCCTTCACCGCCTTACACGATCTTCCCCGTCTTCCGGATAAACAGGCCTGCAATAAACATGCCGATGACCACCAGGATCATCGCCACGAACGCCCATTCCATCCCCTGGTTAACCGCTGCCTCGCTGATCCCGATTGACAACAGGGGCTGGCCGGGAGGGAGGGGCGATGGTGTACCGGAAAGCAGCCCATGGGCGAAACCAAGGGCCAGGACGATCCCGATAATTGCCGTCCCGAGAGAGCTTCCCAGCTGCCTGGTGGTGTTATAGATACCTGACGCATCGGTCTGGCGCTCGCTCCGGATGGAGGAGAGGGTGAGGTTGGTCACCTGGGAAAGGACGATGCCAAGCCCAATCCCAAACAGAAGACTTCCGGCGAGGATGTCATGGGCGGTGGTGGTGAGGGAAAAGACATCCCTGAGGGCTGCCAGTCCTGCCCCGGTGAGGGTAATGCCGCCGAGGAGAACGTGTTTTGGTTCGAACCACGATGCGAGCCGGGCGCCGAGGATGGAGAACACGACGATCGCAAGGGACATGGGCAGAAGGGCGACGCCGGTTTCATACGCGCTTGCACCCGTGACGATCTCATAGAACAAGGGGAAGATGAAGATAAAACCGGCTGTAATAAATTTCTGTCCGATGCCGACAACATTCCCGGCAAAAAAGGAACGTTCAGGAACGATGGTCACATCCACCAGGATACCTTTTGCCTTCCTGATCTGCCGCCGCTCCCAGAAGTAAAACCCGAAAAGAAGGATGATCCCTCCGGTGATGAGGAAGGGAACGATCCCCCATTCTGCCGGCTCTTTGATCAGGAGGATCCCAAAAACCAGGGCAATGAGGCCGAGAACCGAGAGGAGCGCTCCCCCAATATCAAAGCTCTTCCAGGATGCTGTCGGGCGGGTCTCCTTCAGCATCCGATGGAGAGCAAAGATGATGAGAAGGATGACCAGCTCGAAGGCAAAAGCCCACCGCCAGGTGTAGAAAGTGGTCAGGTATCCGCCGAAAACAAGGCCAAAGATGCTGGCCACCGCGGCGATCCCGCCCCAGACACCGAAGGCAAATGCCCGTTCTTTCCCCTCGTAGGTCCCGGTAATGAACGTTACCGTTGCCGGGAGCATCAGCACCGTGCCGATCCCTTCAAGGATCGACCAGCCTACGAGGAGCATGGCTGCGTTATGGCTGATTGCAGCCGTAAAAGTCCCGACGCTATAAATCACAGCACCGACCATGAACGTCCTCTTCCTCCCGATGAAGTCCTGGAGCTTTGCCCCGATCAGCATGAAGGCAGCCTTCACCAGGGTATAGATGGTGATGATGGACTGGATGGTTGAGACATTGGTGTTCAGGTCATCTACAAGAGCGCTGATGGAGACTTCCATGGTGGTGGTGTCGATGACCAGGATGAATACAGCCAGGCTGACGATGAGGAGGACGCCCCAGGGAAAGGAGCGGCGCTGTTCCATAGATCAGAGTGAATATGACACCTGATATGTAAGTATCGAAGTGAGGTTCGCTTGACTGCTTCGTTACGATGAGGATTACCACAAAATAATCTAAAATAGGAGGAAGTGCTGATGGAGCGAATACTAATTTAGTAGAGATTAGTAGATTTCAGTAGATTGTATGGATGGTTTGTACTATAAGATGTGCTCCGTTATTCTTTCCCGGCAGCGGTCACAATTCTGGGATGCTGTGCTGCCTCCCTCCCCATCCCGCCCTTCCCAGCGCAAACGGCCCTATCCTCGCCGAATTCCCAAACGGCCCATCTCTCCACGATGATCGGGTTCGCTCTCATCGTGGACAAGCCCCTTTGCAAGAGTATCTTAATGACGAATCCTGAACCCCCAAGTTCAACAATTTCATATCCATCTAACCCAATCTCTTGCCCTAATGCTCTTCGCCGTATTTCAGAATGGACCTGCAATGCAGCTACAGGATCCGGTTTGGGGCACTTGGGGCACATTGAGGGTATTTTTCAGGATCTTTTCACGTACGGAAAGTATAGAAAAAAGTTCCGGAAAACAGGTGAGAAGTGCCCCAAGTGCCCTCAACGTATGATTTGGCGAGGAATCTGGATACGACCGGAAATTTGGGCATAATGGACATATTGGAGAAAGGATCACTGGTGGGAGATAATCACCTCACATTGCGAGCTTCGGAAGGACCATTTCCTCTCGCATAATTGATAAGAAATCAGGGTTATCCTTTTAAACCCTTCATCCTATTCTTCGGTATGTTCACCGTGCTGGTGGTCGACGGCGATGATCAGTTTCTCTCATCGTTGCGGGAGAACGCCAGTACCTGGTCCGGTGTGGAGATTGAAACCGTAGCCAGCGTACGGGAGGCAGAAGAGTTCCTCAGGAACAATCCTTGTGATACGGTCATTTCCGAATATGTACTTCCGGATAAAGACGGCATCGACCTGCTGCGGCATATCCGTTCCCGCTACGGGAAGCTCCCATTCAT
>DNUI01000233.1:6604-7446 GCA_003508565.1 Syntrophaceae bacterium | reverse complement strand
GATAAGCGAATATGAAAGGGTCTATAAGCTCATATCGAATTTGATCCATGCGTTGAGCGGAGTCTTGGAAAATCATTTTTCGAAAAATAGAAGGCCATCATTTCAAGGCTATTTCCCCTCCGGTCAGAAGCCCGATTTGCGGAGGGCGATGGAACTTTCCAGAAAGTTGAGTGAGGGCATCCCCATTCAGGAAAAGGACTTGCGGGTATTTTTAAAAAGGAGGCTTCCCACCCAGAGAGACCACAAGATAGTACTCGCCCTCGATGAATCGGGGTCTATGGAAGAGCCCAAGAGAACCTCGGCCTTGGCTGGGCTGCTCGTTTTTATGGAGGCTCTGGATCATATCGGCATCGAATATGCCGTTATCGGATTTTCGGACAGCCCCGTCATGCATAAAGGCTTTGGCAGAAAACTGGGGCCTTCCGACAGGCGGTTGTTATTTGACGAAGTGTCCATGTACATACCGGGAGGTTCTACCGCTGACGCGGATACCCTCCAGTTGGC
Organism: Syntrophaceae bacterium; assembly: GCA_003508565.1. GTDB lineage: Bacteria > Desulfobacterota > Syntrophia > Syntrophales > UBA2185 > UBA2185. Next base: position 6,942 of record DNUI01000233.1, on the reverse strand, counting down.
GACGAATATATTGAAAGATCAGCCGGAAGATTCATCACGATGGATCATTATGGTGACTGATGGAGAAGGAAACGTGAATACAACAGGCAAGACATTTGATGAGCTTCAGAAAGAAGCATTGGATCAGAAGATAGAGGTACTGGGAGTAGGATTAGGGGAAGAAGTGACGGAGGTTATTAAACGGTATAAGAGCGGCATTCAAATCGATGATGTGGAAGAACTTCCCTCTGTGCTCTCCAGTATACTGGAGGAAAAACTCATTGCTCAGGATGTCTTCTGGGCGAATTTTTTAACGCCGCGAAATGGTGGAAAAAATGCTGAAGCGACGACGATACCGT
>DNUI01000233.1:4932-6451 GCA_003508565.1 Syntrophaceae bacterium | reverse complement strand
AAGACCTTGCGGATATCCAGAGGATATTGCCTGAATTCACCCCGCAGGATGTACCGCAAGACCTGTATCTCCCCTCTTCTCGCGCCGAGGTTCCTGTGTCCTCAATCCCCCATGAACTGGAGCCGCTGTTAGATATTATCATGAAAAACAACACAAATCCGGAGATTGAAAAAGCTCTCTTACTATTAAAGGAACTTGTCAGTTCCTCTGATATTGCGTTTGTGTGTATTCCCGGATTGGAAGCATGTTTCCGGGTCATTCAGCATGATCTCATAAAAGAAATTACCGTGGAGGAATTGGAGAAAAAGTTAGAGGATAAAAGCTGGGCTGTCCGCCAGCCGGCGGCACTGGCTCTGGGCCGAGTGTATCTCATGCTAATCAAGCAGGGGAAAGATGCGGAATTGAGTGTTTTGGAGAAAGCACTGGATGATGAAGACCCGACGGTGTGCAGGGCTGCCGCACAGGCCTTGAGCCGGATTTGGTATTATAACTACCGCAAAGGAAAAATAACCCTGGCGGAATTGGAACACAGGCTGGAAAATGCAAACTGGGCATTTCGTCAGGCTGCAGTACGAACCTTGGGCAAAATATACCCTGCCCTCGTTCAACAGGGCAATGACGTAGACATCAGCAAACTGGAGGACGGCTTATGGAATAAAAACTGGTTTGTCCGCCAGGCGGAATCAGAGGCCCTCGGTCAGATCTATCCTTCCCTCATCAAACAGGGGATGGACATCGACCTAAGCAGATTGGAAGATAAGTTAAAGGATAATATCGTTGTCCGTCAATCCGCGGCCCTATCTCTGGGACAGTCCTATCCACCCCTCATCAAACGGGGGAAAGAGGTAAGCCTGCAAGTACTGGAAGAGCGGCTCGATGATAATGACTGGTCTGTTCGTCAGGCTGCATCTCAGGCCCTGGGAAGGATATGGTATCACAGCTATTACCAGGGGAAAATGGACTTAAAGGAAATAGAAGAAAAGCTGGAAGACTTCAGCTGGTCCGTACGACAGGCCGCATGCCAGGCTTTGGGCCAGATTTACCCGACCCTTATCAGAGAGGGAAAAAGTGTTAACTTAAAGAAACTGGAAGAGAGATTATGGGATGCTGATGTGGACAGGTCTGTCTGCCAGGCCGCGGCCCAGGCCCTAGGTCGGATTTGGCCTCACAGTTTCAAAAGGAAGAAGATAACCGTGAAGGCCTTGGAAGAACGGTTGAAGAATGAAAACTGGTTTCTCCATCAGGCAGCAGCCCTGGCGCTGGTGCAGATTCACCATGCCCTTGTCCAAAAAGGGAATGATGCAGAATTAAGCAAGCTGGAGAGGAGACTGAAGGATAAGATCTGGTCTGTCCGTCAGGCCGCGGCCCGTGCTTCAATAAAAAGTTTTTCCGATTTTATCTCACGCAACGAAAAAGAATTCAGAAAGGTTTTAGCCTCATTCGATAAGATGCTGGGCGAACCGATGAAAAGCACCCTCTCCGGCACACATTCCAACCAGGTTCAGGTTGATGAAAAGAC
>DNUI01000233.1:0-4747 GCA_003508565.1 Syntrophaceae bacterium | reverse complement strand
GCCGGGAGATTCGTCTGGCAGGACGGCATTCTTCTGAAGGCGGCGAAAGACGGCCTGTGGCTCGCCCTGGAGGAGATAAACCTGGCATCTTCCGAAGTAGTGGAGATATTGAATGATTATCTGATTACGGGCAAGATATCCTATTCGGCAAACGGGGAGCAGAAAGAATTGTACCCCCATCCGGATTTCCGGCTCTTTGCAACGGGAAACCCTGAGAGCTACAGTCAGAGACAAAAACTCTCGGGAGTTTTTTTATCACGCTTTAAAATCCTCTATCAAAAAGAGCTTTCTGAAGAGGAACTGTCCCAGATATTAAGTTCTTTATTCGACATTACATCTTCGTTGGCGCTTCCCATCGCCCGATTCCACACCACCTTGCAGAATCAGGCCGACAGCCGCATTATCGGCAGGACGGAAAAAGACCCGTATACATTCACGCTCCGGGATATCATCAGACTGGGCAAGAGGCTTGAACCAATCCTCGCAAAAGGACCGATGGATGAAGAATACCTGAAAAAGTTCTTCCTCGAATTTTTCAGTGTTTATATCGGCAGGCTGAGAGATGAATCGGAACGGGAAGCGGTTATAAGCTTGTTGGATACCCATTTTGGTTTCAGAGAGAAGGGAATGGATCTGGAAACGGTGTTCATGTCTTCCTCTGAAGACCTTACAGCCCTGTTTGATGCTGTACCATCGTCACCGGGGAATGAATTTATTCCACGGGAAGACGCGGACATTATCCCGACTCCAACACAGAGGACAACCCTCTATCTGATCCTGAAGGCCCTAATACAGAATGAACCGGTTCTGGTGGTCGGCAATCCTGCCTCCGGAAAGACTACCCTCATCAGATATTTAGCCAGGAAGAAGGAAACCAACCTTTACTATGTCAACCTTTCTTCCGATACGGGATTGGAGGAGCTCCTGGGTGGCTATGCACAGGACAAGAGCGGCAAATGGCATTACCGGAAAGGCCTTTTGTTTTCGGCGATAGAGGAAGGGAGCTGGCTCTTGATCGATGAAGCGAATCTCTCACCCTTGTCCGAATATATAAACAGCCTCCTCGACTTCGGTTATGTTATTGATGGAGAGGAGAATATCTGGTATGCCCATCCAAACTTCAGGATATTTCTGGCGATTAATCCACCTGCCATTCATCAGTCAAGGAACCTGCTTTCTCCCGCACTGCGGTCACGGTTCACTGAGGTTTGGGTGGAAGAACTGACGAACCTGGGAGAGCTTGCCGGGTTGATTGATACATGGGGCGCCTCCCATGGAGCCGCGTCAGGAACACAGGATCACAGGAAAGGCAAAAAACGCAAGGGCCGTGAGAAAATAATTTCAGAAGAGGTAACGAAAAGGAAAAAACTCGAACAAACGGAATCTTCATCATTTAAACGATTTACCCACTTTTCAGCATGATGGGTAATCTGACTCCTGTAGTAGCGAACATCATATATCACTGTCATTCCCGCCCCGTATCGGAGTACGGGGTAAACTCCAGCAGGAATCTATTAACCTTTTAGTCATTTCGCGCTTTACAGGGAATCCAGAAATTTCCATCTCCTTGAGGGAGGGGGCATGCTCACAAAAGGTGAAACAGCCCGACGTCTTCATGATATTACGTCCCATGAGGGTAAAAGTTTTATTGTCGACGATGTTCGGTTCGGACTGAGCTATGCAGGTGTAAGGTTGGATGAGCACCGTATGGGACTGGCTGCCCTGTTACTGCATGAGTTGCCACCGGGCTGTTCAGTATTTTCCGATGCCGGTAAGTTGGCCGGAGCGAGAGCATCCTCTCTCCTTGTCAACCTTATAGAAGGTCACAATCCCCTGGAAAAAGCTTTAGGGATAGCCACCGCGAATGCCATTCTTCATACAACACGTATTGAGGATGAGAGAGATTCACTCTCGATCATGAAATTGACGCCGGAAGACCGGGTGGCCATGGTCGGTCTCTTTACACCGATGGTTCCGAAAATCGAAGCAACGGGAGCGAAACTTTCCATAATCGAGAGGGACGCTTCCCGGATAGCTGTTCTTGATAAAAAGGATGCTGACAGAATATTAAAGGAGTGTTCCGTGGCTATTATTACGGCTACCACCCTCCTCAACGATACCCTCGAAGAAGTGCTGAATAGCCTGGGAAATCCGCGGCATATTTCCCTGCTCGGGCCCTCGACACCGCTCTGCCCGGAGATTTTTCAGGGAACGCCGGTCAATCACTTAGGAGGGGCCATCGTCCGGGATACAAAGAAAGTCATGCAGATCATCTCCGAAGGCGGCGGCACCCGCGCTATGCGCCCCTACCTGCGGTTTGTCAACCTCCTCCTTTCCAAAATTTCTTGACATCTCTTACCTTCAATAAATGATCCCTCCTCTTTCCCTGCAGTCAAGAACAATTTCATGATTTCGGTAATTTACGGTCGCGGGTTTCGATACCTATTGAAGAAAAGCACACAAAAGTCACTTGTACCATGAAGTCCAACCCCGGTGGTTCTATACCCAAATGCATTGCCAAATAGAGGAGTACGTATATTCCCCACAAAACATTGTTGGGTTTAAAACAGATGATCAAGAAAGATAACTAACTATAAAGAGACGATTAAGTAACAAACACAAGTAGTCGGTTTGAATGATCTCATCTATGCATTACATTATCTGCCTCTATAATTTTGAATTCACAGCAATGGAATGGGGTGTTGTATATCAAGATTATGGCTGAAAGTGACGATGGCCTGATACAACTAAATCGTTGCGCCACAGCATCTACAAAATTTGTAGATCCTTCATCAATTAATGTAAGTAATCCTCGTGTAAATATAATTACGTACCGTATCAGGTGTATATCATATAAGATTATAATTCTATGAATAATTAATTATTACAAAGCATTAGGTAATCTGGTAGCATTTTATATATTTTTTTAGACGAAAAGAATTACGGCACAAATAATGCTATACAATGTATTACACATATGGTGCTTAAAGTAACATAAGAAAGGTGACGATATCATCGTGAGAACTCAACCGTCAGGAGATTTCTAACATACCATGGAAAAGCTGACCCGCAATCAAAAGGGTTTTACTCTTATAGAGGTTGTCGCTGTTCTTGTTATTCTTGGGGTAATTGCGGCAACGGCACTCCCGAAATATCTGGATATGGGGAGAGAGGCAATCATGAAGGTCGCAAGTACCGCCATTTTTGAACTCAACACTCGGGAGAAGATGAAGCTTATGGAGTGGAAATTGAAAGATGGTGAGGGAGCTTATCCTGCTCCCGGTGCTACTGCTACCGTCAAAAACGGAGACACGGTGACCGGGCCGGACACAAGACTTGGGAATGAGTGGAATAATAATAGTGCCATTCTGAGCGGCCAGACCATTCTATTTCAGGGTAAACACGTTACATTTACAAGGAATGCGCCAAGTGATCAAAATCATGAACCCTGGTTCTGGACAGTTTCGATACATGGTTAACGGTTGGAAATTCAATCATTTTCAAACTTTATTATGTCCTCGTTGTCTTTTCTTGCACACACTCCTGCTTTCTTGCCGTAATCTTCAAATGAAATGTACTTTGTCGATCATGAATTTTGAGTGGTACCAATAACCGGTAATTTCCATGCTTTCATTGCTCGCTCTTGGGCATAACGGGATGAAAGGTGCTACGTAGAGAGAGTGGACTGACTTACAGGTTTCAATACACAACGGACAACGTGTTGGTCAAAAAGATGCATTGGTAAGTAGAAGTTGAAACATAGAAGTCAAAGATGGGGAAGGAGACTGGATACCTCCGTACCGGGTACTGGCCAGACTGATCAAGTCCGGGCTGACAGTGAATATTATTTTCGCAAAATCAGGATACTTTGCTTAGCTTAATTCTTACCACTCGGCCTTTGTCCAGTTTATACGTTTTCTGAACAGATGCTACGGTAGGATTATCGCTGATAACTAAAGCCTCAACAAACTCCCCATAGTGATAAGCTGCATGATTCTTACCATAGTATCTTGTATATTGCCGCCCACCATAGTTGTGATGAAAAGAAAGGCCGGGGATGACGGGACTTCCAGTTGTGCGGAAATGTCAGGATTTTTGATTTTTTGCGAGTTCATCAACATGCATATTCTCGATGCATGATTTTTTATTTGAAATAAAAGACCAGGAGGGTTAAATAGAATTTCTCGAAGAAATCACCTTTATTGAAAAAGGATTATGTCATGGCTGATTATCCGGCATACCTCCGGCGGCTGCAAACCGGAGAAGAGGGGCTGAACCCCTTCCTGAGTTATTTTGGGATAGCACTGGAAGAATTGCAGGAAGGATATGCGCGTTTCCGGATGCCGATCCGCCCGGAGTATATGCAGGGAGCCGGTTTCATGCAGGGCGGGGTTATCGTGGCCATTGCTGACGAAGCGATAGCACACGCAATCATGACCGTTCTCAAACCCGACACGGGAATCACCACCATCGAGTTGAAGAGTAATTTCCTCGCCCCTGTTCGGGAGGGGGATCTCATTGCGGAGGCCCGCGTTTTCAAAAAAGGACGTATCTTGATTATCGGTGATTGCCTGGTTAAAAACGGAGAAAACCGGGAAGTGTTGCGCTGCTCGGCAACGTTCATGGCATTTCCGGACAGGGAGAAATCTTTATAATGTCGGAGTATACGCTCCGACCCTGCCAAAAGATTGAGCGTGAAAGCGTGTATGGAATTATTAATGACGCCACGGAGACATACCGGGTGATC
>DNUI01000203.1 GCA_003508565.1 Syntrophaceae bacterium | reverse complement strand
ACTCAGTTTGAGAAAGAGCCATTTTATCTTTCTACCGCTTTGTTATACTTTGAAAGCAATTTGCTGTAATAATATAGCACTGGACTTGATATTTATCAATTTGAATAGGTGTGAAAAAATACTATTTGACAGAAATATCATTCACTGTTAGCTTAGCCAAAAGAATGCAATAGGCACACACTTATGAAATATTTTGACTGGAATGACGAAAAAAATGAAACGCTTAAGCAATTGCGCGGCGTCTCATTTGAACAGGTTGAACTAGCCATAGCAACTGGTGATTTAATAGACCGGTTAACGCATCCGAATCCGGCAAAATATCCTAATCAGAAAGTATTTTTAGTAAGGATTGCGGATTACATCTATTCAGTGCCTTATGTTGAGGATAATGAAAAAATATTTCTGAAAACAATCATACCCAACAGAAAAGCAACAAAGAAGTTTCTGGGAGATAAGCAATGAAAAAAAATGTATATTTAGATGATGATGAAAAAAAATTGGCGGAATCGCTGGAAAGTGAAGAATGGGTTTCCGATCTGACTAAAAAAGAAAAGCAGAAATACGAGGCATCCGCGCGCTATAGCCTGAACAAACAAAAACGGATCAATATCCGAATGACGGAAAGGGATTTAATGAAAATTCGGGCAAAGGCCATTGAAGAAGGTATCCCGTATCAGTCCCTCATTTCCATGTTGATTCATAAATATAATGAAGGGAAAATGTCGATTAGAAAGTAAACCCCGTTAGAAAGTCTTCGATTTTCCAATGGGTAGACTCACATGGGTCATTAAATCCCGTGTTCGCTGAAAAAGGAAGAATCATCATCCCCGCTGCGAGCAGCGGGGCTTTCTAGCGGAGTAAAGAGAAGAACTGAATTTACGTTCATCGAATTCTCATCGTTATTCGGATAAGGATAGCAACGGGAGTGGCGGCCAACGAAAAAATCATCCGGTGCGCAGCGATTTGCTGAATAATTAAGTATACTGTCCCCCGAATTCCCCAAGGGAGTGGATGTCTGCCGAAAGATGAAATCAGCGGGCGCGCAGCGAGCGGCTGAATTGCCCTTGTTAAATTTTTTCTGTAATATAAACCAAATGTGAATTTGAAATCTTGTTTAAACTCTTGTACTCAATGAAAAAGGCCATTCGATTGTGTCCTTCGAGCAAATGAAGTGGTTTGCCGCAAGGAAACCCAAATGGATATTTTAAATTACCGTCTTTGTTTTTAAGAAATATTGGCGGAACAGGCCACGTGCCATGTTCTTGAAAATATGATTCTAGTTTTTCTCTACGCGAACTTGTATTACCAATGACAAAATAGTTATATCTGTAAGCTTCAACTGCGCCAGTATTTCCTAAGTCAGTAACCGGAATCTGGTCAGTTCCAAGTGTTATTAATTCAAATTTCAATTTCTTATATTCTAACCACTCATGGTCATGTACTTGTTGAGGATGGTCATAAAACCATTGTGTGATGACATCTTTTGGAAAATTTGGAAGTAGTCTCAATGTTCTATCCAGATATTTATTCTTATCCTCAAGTTCATAAGTTTCATAATTAAATACTGGTTCTAGCGGCAGATCACTCATGCTTTTCCAATTTAACAATTAATATACTTGGTTGGTATTTTCCGATTCTCGGGTGATCCGCTTCAACGCCTTGTTACATGCTCTTAACACTCACCTTCGTAGATCACTTCTACGCTACGTACTTTACCGTTTATACCTGGGAACTCCTTAAACATAGCTTCTAGCATTTCTTTAAAGACACCGGCTATAACACTGCAGGTACCGGTACTTTTAGCTCTAGCCTCATATACTTTTTTTGCATTTCCTTTTTTTAAGCTTTTTGCATCAACAATATCCAACGCTATAGCCCTAGTATACATGGTTTGTGAGCTCGCAACCGATCCGACAACACCATAGCTGGGCATTGTATAGCTTGTTCCTGAATATGTAGCGCTGCCTCCTGAACCATAAACAGTACCGGTAGAATATGTGGTGCCACCACCAGTTTGGCCAAAGAGAGGTGTAGATACTATGGAACTCTTGCCATCATCAATACCATAAGCAACAAATCCGATATACTGCGCTTCTGAGGGATTATCCACAATGATATAACCATTAGCTGCAAGTTTTTCTTCAAATTGCTTCTTGTAATGGGTGAATTCAAGAGATCTGTTAACAACCGCTTCAGATGCAACAACAGCTATTGTTCCTGCGTTTTTATATTCCGGGGCATAAAAGGTTGTTGTTGTTGTGCTAACTGTTGCGCAACCAGAAAGTAGAGCTAGAATTATCACTGCTGTAATCCAAATTTTCATTTTATCCATTGTTTTCCTCCCGTAGTTTTTAATGCAGCAATAACCTGCTTGTTGGATTGTTATGAATTTTTTTATTGTCATTGTATTCTTGCCCTATTTATTATTTTTGTTATTGTTTTGGGGTGTAGTAGTAGGAGTTGTTGTTTGAATTATTGCAAAGCTTTTTACTGCGTCATATATTTTCACAACAGTATTATTACGGCCAAATGCAAATCCAAGACTAAAAATAAATAAAGCCACCGTTAATAAGAAAAACAGATATTTAAAGTAAAGTGATCTATGGCAATTCCGAATAAACCACCATATATCATGACTTTCTGTCAATGGAAGTTTAACCGTATTTTTCTTTGGCATATTAAAGAGTGCGATTTCGTTTTCTGCACGTGCTTGAATGATTTTAAAATAGCGTTGTTGAATGTCTCCTATATTCTTTTTCGCAACATTCTCAGGATACCCTTTTCCGCGCATTCTTTGGTCATAATCTGCCATCAAATCAAGAAGACCGTCTATTGTTTCTTCAGATGCAATCAAAGCATCATTAACAGAATTGGTTGGGTCAAGATCATGCTCTATGGCAAGTTCTCTGTTTGCTGTAAATGCCGTTTCTATAATCTTAAAAATATGACTATCAAGGTAAGGCCCCCAATAATTCAGAATCAAGGAGCCGTCAAATTTGACGACCTCGTAAAAAG
>DNUI01000119.1:16919-17089 GCA_003508565.1 Syntrophaceae bacterium | reverse complement strand
CGTATACACTTTACCGGCGTAATGATTACCCATGACATAAACCAGGTACTTTCCATCGTCCAGAAGGTGGCTGTTCTTGATGCGGGAATCATTGAATTTACCGGCACGCCGGATGAAATCAGGGCAACGACTGACCCCGTGGTTCGTCAATTCTTTAATGATAACAATAG